>JAAOIK010000009.1 GCA_015163855.1 Pseudobdellovibrionaceae bacterium | reverse complement strand
TGCCCCTTCGCTACAAGAAGAATTATTTTTCTTTATTCAAAATAATTCTAAAATAAATTTATTTTTTATATTTGCTTCTAGTATTTCTTTTTCAGAATTACAAAAAAAATCTCTTTTAGTTAAAAACTTTCACACATTAGCTAAAAAAATAATCCGAGTAGACACCTCTTTAATAAAAATTGTAAATACTTCTTGTTTATAAAGCTTATGCTGAGCAAAAAGCCTCTGCCTTCTTTTTTAAATTATCTTAATCTTAAAGGTATCACGCCCGTTGCTGGCGATGGCGGGCATAGAAAATATTATCGCTTAACTACTCCAAACAGCAGTTATGTTTTAATGCATGACCCAGACATTAAAGCACAATACAAAATCTCACAAAAACATACTTTTTCTTTTGTTAATATGTACAATTTGTTTAAAGAAAATAATATTTCTGTGCCAAAAATAGAAAAAATTTTTTTAGAAGAAAGTTGTATTTTGTTAGAAGACCTTGGTGATTGCAGCTTATACAGCACTAAAGATAATGCCTTACAATTATACAAACAAAGTTTGCAAGAATTAATAAAAATACAAAATATTAAAAAAGATATTAACTTACCCATGTTTCAAAGTAGCTTTGATCTAAATTTTTTAATTCAAGAATTTACTCAATCTCTACTTAGTATTAACAACTTTTATCATTCAAAAAATTTACTAACCAGTCTTTCTAAAGAATTAGTTAAAGAAATACATCTTTTTTGCACTTTTTTAAATCAAAGTTCTTTCTGCTTAGTGCACAGAGACTATCATAGTAGAAACATAATGGTAAAAAAACAGCAAATAAAAATTATAGATTTTCAAGATGCCCGCTTGGGTCACCCTTTGTATGATCTTGCAAGCCTTTTAGAAGACCCTTACGCAAAGCTTTCTTGTGAAAAAAAAGAAGAATTAAAAGCATATTTTAAAAAACAAGCCTCTTCTTTATTTCTAAATGATTTTAATACCCACTACTATAGCATAAGCATTCACCGCCTACTAAAAGCTTCCGCAAGTTTTATAAAACTTGCAAATAACGAAAATAATAAAGTACACAACTACTTAATAGACCTTCCCCATGCTGTAAAACAAAGCTATGATTACGTCATGAAGCTAAATTATCCAAACTTGCAAACATTTATTGCAGACCTTTATAAACATAAGTAACTACAAAGCATGAAAGCATTTATACTATCTGCTGGGCTGGGAAAGCGTTTGTTGCCCCACACTTTAAAGACACCCAAGCCTTGCATGCTTTTTTTAAAAACTCCTCTTGTTGCTTTTAACTTGCAGCATTTATTAAACATTGGCGTTACAGAGTTTATTTTTAATACTCATCACTTAAAAGAACAAGTGCAAGAAACTGTAACTAAACTTTTGCAAAAAAAAACTGTTTCTTACCATTTTAGTTATGAAAAAGCTTTGTTAAACAGCGCTGGTGGATTAAAAAAAATAGCTTCTTTACTAGATAAAGAACAAGATTTTTTAATGATTAATGCAGACAGTTTATGCTTAGGCAATTCTATATTTTTACAAAAAAGTATTGATTTTCATAAGCAGCACAAAGCCTTAGCCACCTTGCTGTGTTGCCCTAGCCCCAATAAAAGCTTTAAAACCATTGAGGTAAACCAAAATAACCAGGTATTAAATATTGGCCCTATCTCTGAAAATTATCTACATTATGCAGGATATATGGTAATTTCTTCTCAAATTTTCTCTTTAATAAAAATAGACAAAGCACATATCTTTACTGATGTTTTATTACCTTATATTAAAAACACTTTTTCTACCTCTCAACCTAATGTAAAAAAAGTTTTTGCTAATTACACTCCGTCATGGAAGTTTTTTGAAATGGGAAATGAAAAAGACTTTAAAAGTGCAGAAAAAGAATGCAAAGATATACTAAGTAGCAATAACCTAGAATTAAAAAATTATTTAAAGCAAACTGTTCAAAATTTTTCTGATTAAAATAATTATTTTCTATCTATAGAAAATTTACCGGCACCTAAAAGAGCAATAACTAACCCTGTAACAATATAAAACATTTGTATTTCAATAGCCCAAGATCCGTTAGGACTCAGCGTTAGTATATCTCCAGAGTGTACTAATATCGTAGCAACCAGTATATTAAAAGATAAAAGATACCCAGCCCATTTTGTTTTATAGCCAATAATTAATAGTAAGGGAGCTACAACCTCACCTATAAAAATACCGTAAGCAAAAAACTCTGGTAACCCTGCCTTTACCACTATCGATTTAATAAAGGCAATGCCTCCTTGTATTTTTCCTAAACCATGAGGAAGCATCATTCCTCCAACAGAAACTCTTAATAAAAATTTAGCAATAGCTTCGGACATACACTCTCCTTATCTGTATAACAAGTCTACCCAAGGCTACCTTTTGTACAAGTGTTTTATGGATTTATATAATAATGGGCTTACATTTCTTCGGGGCATTGAATGTTTAATACGCCTAAACCTTCTTTTATTATTGCCTGCACTAAATAGACTACTATTATATAAAAATTTTTATCTTTAGAAGATAAAATTTTATGGTGAGCATAAAACTTATTAAAAGCGGAACATAGTTGTAATAAATATTGAGCAATTAAATGAGGCTTAAAATTACAAAATGCCTTTGACAAAACATGGTCATAAGATAGCAGTAAAGATAAAACAGGTACAATTTTAAAGTCTACATCCTTTTTGTTAAAAAATTTATTTACAAAGCTTAAAGGAAGTTCAATTTGGCTTAAAGAATCTTTATTTAAATATTCTGCTAAAGTTTTTTTATCAAAAACAGCACTTAGTTCTTCAGAATTTTGCGCAACAAATTTTCTTAATAAACTTTGGCAACGCACAAAAACATATTGAACATAAGGGCCGCTGTCTCCTTCAAAATTTAATATTTTATCCCAACAAAACTCTACATCACTGCTTCTGTCACTAGATAAATCATTAAAAATAACTGCTCCTACAGATATTTTTTCGGCAATCGAATGCATTTTTTTATCATTCCAGTCGGAATGTTTAAGTTTAATTTTATCAAAAACTTTTTTATAAGCTTGATCTAAAATATCTTCTAATAAAATGACATGACCCTTTCTAGAAGACATTTTTGCATCTTTAAATCGATACATACCAAAATTAATATGATGACAATTTTTTGCCCACGGTTTTTTCATTTTTTCTAACACGGCAAACAGTTGTTTAAAATATAAATTTTGATCTTGCCCCACTACATATAAATTAATATCGGCCTTTAACTCTTCCATTCGATACCAAGCACTAGCTAAATCGCGAGTGGCATATAGCGAGGCCCCATCACTTTTTCGTATTAAGCAAGGAGGCATTTTTTGCTCGTCTAATTTAACCACCATGGCCCCTTCACTTTCTTCTAATAAAGACGCTTGTTCTAAAAATTTCTCCACCGACTTTAACCTGTCGTTATAAAAAGATTCTCCTTTAACCAAATCGTGACGAACTCCCAGGCGATCCCAAACTTTTTGATACTCGGTTAAAGAAATGTTAATAAATTTTTCCCATAAAACTACTATTTCTTTATCTCCTGCCTCTAACTGTTTAAAAATCAAAGATGCTTCTTTAAACATGTCTGAGTTAGATTCTGCTTCTTTATGAAAACGAACATATAAAGCATAAAGGGAGGAAAAACCTTTTTCTTTAAAGTCATACTCTGTACCCCACTGTTTATAAGCCCACACCAACCTTCCAAACAACACCCCCCAGTCCCCTAGGTGGTTTAGTCCAATTAATTTATATGACTGTGTTTTGGCAATATTGTATAAGGATTGCCCAATAATAGTGGCCCTTAAATGCCCAACATGCATGGGTTTGGCCACATTGGGCGAAGCAAAATCAATTAGCAAAGTTTTTCCCAACCCAATGTCAGAAAAGCCCCAACTTTTTTTGCCGGATACATTTTCTTCATAGGCCTTTAGTAAAAACATTTGCATAGAAGAGGCACTTAAAAATACATTTAAAAACCCTCCCATTGGCTGTGCTGTATCTAAAGTATCTAATTTTGCGTTATTAAGGTTTTCTGCCAAAAAACTCGCTAAATCCTGCGGCGAGCGCTTAAAGGCTTTAGTCCAACGAAAGACTGGCAACGATAGTTGACCTTGCGAAATTTGCTTAGGAATTTCTAATAATTCGACAATTTCTTTTTCTTCTGTCTTTAAAAGGGGAGCTAAAATAGAAGCTATTTTTTTTTTATAATTAAGCAACATAGCTATCCAGACTAACAAAAATATAATTTGACAGCAAGGGAAGAAAACAGGTAAAAAAGCCTAGCAATTCACTTTACTAATTACCCCTTCAATATACTTATGAATAAAGCACAATTTGTACAAAGTTTAGCTAAAAAATTATCTTGGCCCCAAAAACAAACGGAACAAGCCCTAAACGGCACCCTACAGTTAATTCAAGACTCTCTTGCAAAAGGTCATGAAGTAAAATTTATGGGCTTTGGCTCCTTTCTAGTTAAGGCACGCAAGAAAAAACAAATTAAAAATCCTAAAACTGGCGAAAGCATTGAAGTTCCACCTAGCAAAAGCCCTTGTTTTAAAGCTGGAAAACACTTTAAACAAAAAGTAGCCATTAAAAGAAAAGTAACAAAAACAAAATCAGTAATTGCAAAAAAAGAACAAAACAGTTCCTAGACAAAAAGATTTTCTTTCTTTAGTATTTTAACATGAAAACAATAAAAAATACGCTGTTCATTGCTGTTCTTTTCTCCATTGCCCTACAACTCTATTTATCTTTACATTACTACCAACTGCATAGTGCGCAAGAAAGCAGTGGTTCTATATGCAATATCAATAAAGTGTTTAACTGTGATGCCGTAAGCGCTAGCAGCTTTTCCAATATTGCTGGAATTCCTATTTCTAACATAGGCCTTGCTTTACACCTAGTAATACTGGCCCTTCTTATTCTGAATAAAATTAGCCCTTTAAACAGTCAAAAACGATTACAAAGTGCCTTAAACCTTGCCACTTTTTCTTTGCTGGGCTCCATTATAATGGCGGGCATTTCTGTTTTATTTTTAAATGTCTACTGCCTATTTTGTATCGGGCTTTACCTTCTTTCCATTATTATTTGGTTCACTTTAAGAAAACTACTTCCCCGCTCTACATGGAATATAAAAAGCTTGTTTAATAAAAACTTACTTTTGAAACCTGTTATTGCCATTGCGGTATTAAGCTTTTTTAGCCATGTTTTACTATCAGCTCCTAAAAATAAAGATTTTAAACGACAAATGCGTTTTATTGTAGACGAATGGGAGTCTAACCCTGCAATACACTTAAATGTAGCACCCATGCTACATTTAGGGGCTAGCAAAGCCAATGCAAAAATTATTATTACAGAGTTTGCTGACTACCAATGCCCTCACTGTAAACATGCAGACCCTAAAATCAAAGCCTTTGTTTTGGCCAACTCTAACAATACTCGTTTGGAATTTTACCCCTTCCCTTTAGATTCTCAATGCAATCCTGCTTTAAAATTTAGCAGAGGGGGCTTAACCTGCACATTAACTAAAGCCGTTTTTTGTGCCAATAAACAAGATAAAGGCTGGGCTGTTCATCACTTTGTTTTTGATAATCAATCTCAGATTAAAGATAACTACAATGCCTCTCAATTTTCTTTAGATATTAAAAAAGCCGTTCCGGGATTAAAAATTAATCAGTGGAAAAGTTGCCTTGATAGCCAAAAAACACAAGATAGTATTTTGGCCTTTGCGCAGGCTGGACAAACTGCACAGGTGCAAGGAACTCCTAGCTTTCTTGTTAATACTCGCAAGTTAGAAAACGCACAGTTTTTGCCAGTATTAGATGCCGTAAAGTCTAAAATTTTAAAAAAATCACGGCACTAGCCTAGACTATCCTATGGGTACAAAACTTTGACCCCTAGCCTTTTTTTGCTATACTTTTAGCAAGGACTTAGTTCTTTACCACGGAGAGGTTATGGATACTCAACTACAAAACCAAAAAACTTTACCAAAAATAAAGTTATCATTACTTTCTGTTAATTTTTTAAAGCAAGAAGATAGTAAAATTTTATTAAACTATGTAGAAAAGTTATACCAAATTGCTCAGCTGCAGCAACAAGATCTTTTAACTTTAAAAAAAGAAAAAGAAATTCAAGAATTAAAACATCAGAAATATATAATAAAATTTAAAAATAGAGTACGAAGACTGTTTCAAAATTATGCAAAGCAAAATCAAGAACAGCTTGGTAAATTAAAACACATTCAAAGTACTTCTCAAGAAATACAAAAACTAATTAAAGTGGCTCAAAGTAATAACAGTGAGCTAATCCAAGAAAATGTAAAACTTAATGATATTAATAAATACAGTCAAAAAACTTTATCTCAACTAAGAAAAGATCTTTTATTTTCCAAGCAAGCTCATGCTGATTTTGTAAAACAAAAAAACACTATCAAAGAAAAAGCCATGGTTGCGCTTAAGGCCTTAGAAGAAGAAATAAAAAACATAAAAATAAAAAATATAAAATATAAAGAGACTGCTGAAAGTAGAGATAATTATATAAATAAAATGCAAACCATTTTAAAAGAGAGTAAAAAAGCAATCGCAAAACTAAGCACTGACAATGCCGAATTAAACCTTCAACAAAAAATACAATCAAAAAACCAAAATACTTTAATTATTAAATTACGACAGTCTCAAGAAGCTCAAGAAAACCTAGAGCAACAAAAACAAGCTTTACAAAAACTAAATCAAAACATTAGCCTTAGTTTAAATCAATGCCGACAACAAATACAAAAAATGAAAAATGTAGAAACTTCCACATTTGCTTCCGAATCTAAAAAATCTTTAAGTAAGCCTGTTAAAAAACCCATTTCTAGGGTTCTAGCCAATCTATACTCTAGTTATAGTAAATAAAAGCTAATCCGGTGAACTTTTTTAATAAAAAAATTTATTTTTTATTTTTTTACCTGTGCATAATCATCTCTAATGCTGCTAATGCAAAAAAGCTGTCTGCTAAAAACCAATTACAACGTTTAAATCTTAAGCTTAAGCAAGACTTATTAATCAACAGTTCTTACTTTCAATACAAGTTAAAAGAAAAGAAAATTTACACTAAAGGAAAAACATATATCAAGGTTGGTGACTACCAATTTTATTCCACTTCTTCTACTATTAATTTAAAAAAGAAAGAGCTTATATTTAAAAAGGGAGTTCGGCTTACTTCTTCTGATTCGATTGTAAAATGTAAAACTTTATACTTTCAATTAAAAGAAAAAAATTGGCAGTGCTACAAAGCTGTTTTGACAACAAAACAATATCACTTTACTGGAAAAAAAATACAAAAACAGGGCTTACAGTATCATGTAGACAATGCGATTTTTACCTCTTGCAAGCATTGTAAAAAAAACTCTCCTGACTGGTCTATTCATAGCAAAAAAATTATAATTAAAAATGAAAGAAGCTTTGTTAAGGTTCCGACAATGTATCTTAAACGGCTGCCCATACTTGCCCTTCCCTTTCTGTCCTTTCCTTTTAATACAAATAGAGCTATTGGGCTACTAATGCCTAAAATAGCCTTTAGTAAAAAGTGGGGCTGGAGCTACTCTCAATCTTTTTTTATACCTTTTAATATCAACAATGATCTTACTATTAATGAAACTATATTTAGTAAAAAAATTATTAGAAGTGCTTTAGAGTATAGGCACATATTTGCAAAGAAAAAATATTTAAACTTTTACTTAAGTCACCTTTGGAATAAACCAGACCATACTCAATATACAGCCCTTACTTACAAGCACTACTTAGAGCATAAAAATAACTGGATACAAAGGCTCAGTTTTCAATTTATATCCAGCCAAAAATACTTACAAGGTTTTTACGATGAAGATGACCCTATTTTAAAAAAATATGGTGAAACTGCTTTAGAAAATAAAATATCTTTAACAAAAAATTTTCAAAACGAAAATTTTATACAACATACAAATATAAAAGGAAGCTTGTACCAAAATCTTTTGCATAAAGGTCCTTCTTTTAAAAAAAGTCTAATCTATAGTTTTCCTAATTTACAATATGCCCTATTAGCTAATAAAAAAATATTTAAGCAAGTTTCCACTAGTTTAAATCTTAATTTTAATCATTTTAATACCAACGGGAAAGGTTTTGTTTCTAGCAAGGTATTAAATGGTCAAAGAACTATCAATACCGACCCTTCTTCTTTGTTTAACCCTAGCACAGATATTATTACTTCTGGAAAAAGGCTACATATAAAGCCAAATATTAGTTTAAATTTTCAACCCAACAATCT
Source organism: Pseudobdellovibrionaceae bacterium (assembly GCA_015163855.1). Lineage (NCBI taxonomy): Bacteria > Pseudomonadati > Bdellovibrionota > Bdellovibrionia > Bdellovibrionales > Pseudobdellovibrionaceae > Pseudobdellovibrionaceae bacterium. Next base: position 60,988 of record JAAOIK010000009.1, on the reverse strand, counting down.
TATAAAAACCAGTTTAACATTGTCTTATAATCAATTTCTATATTCTTTTAACCCCAAAGCAAATTCATTAAACACATTAGAATATAAAAACTCTGCACACCAAAGCTATTTAAATTTTAATTATTTTGCTAAAAGTAATTTTTATAAAATATTTTCTCAAAAAGGTGTAAAGTATAAGCATAATATAGAGCCTAGTGTAGAAATTTCTTATATCCCTACGGTTATAAACAATAAGCATTCTTTTTTTCAAAGCAATAAAAAAAATAAAGAACAAATATTAAGTGATAATCATTTTGCCAACCCCAATGAAATTATTCAATTTGACTACTATGATAGTGTGGAAAAAAATACCCGTATTAATTTTAAACTTTATAGCCAAGTAATTAAAAAAGCCAATGATAATTACGCTCGCTTATTAGATTTTCAAATTTCTCAAGCTTACGCTCTTGTAGGCAAAAATAATTATCAAGCCGAAAAACTTTTAACAAAAATGAATTTAACTATTAATAATTTAGGAATTTTAAGTAAGGCAGAATATAGCCACAGCAGTAAATTATTAAGTACAAGTAATTACATTTATTGGGTGTCAGAAAATAAAAACTATAAAGTAGACATAAACTATTCTAATACTTTTTTTACAGGCACAGAAAAAAATGTTTCGTATAATAAACAAGAAAATTTAAAACTAACTAGTTTAGTATCTACAGATAACTGGGGTGTCGAAGGAAGTGTAGATCTATTTAAAAGAATTAACCAAGGCCGACAAGTGCAAACCTGGGACTATCAAATTTTTTATCAACCCGATAATCACTGTTGGAAAATTAGCTTTCAACAAAAAACCAAATTAAAACAAGATAGTAGTTTTTACCTTGATTTAAAGTTAGATATATAAGCATAGCATTAATATAAAAAATCAAAAAAAATATAAAACTGTTTTTGTAACACATCTACAGATATTAAATGCGCACGCAAGGGAGAAAAATTTTTTTGTAAACACAAAAAACTTTTTTTTAATCGCTGCTTCTGTTTATTAGAAATAACCCCCATGTCAAAACTAGATGAGTTGTAAGACTTTACTTCTATTAGATGATAACAGCCTTTATAAAAAAATAATAAATCTACTTCAGAAAAATATTTTTTGCTGCGATATAAAACCCATTTATAAGACTTCTGTAAAAAAAAATTGATGACAAAAAATTCATTTAAATAGCCTTTTTGCTCTGAGGATAAATTTCTGTACCTACAAGTAGAAAAAATACTTTGCTTATTCACAAACTCTACCACTTGCAAAGCTTTAGATAAATTAAATAATAACTGTGAATCAATGGGAGGGGCGCTGTTATAGACTATATCGTTCTGGCCTGCGTTCTGGCCTGCGTTCTGGCCTGCGTTCTGGCCTGCGTTCTGGCCCGTGTTCTGGCCTGCGTTCTGGCCCGTGCTCTGGCCTGTGTTCTGAATTAAGCGCTTATTACTGCAAAAATTCTTTAACGCCTTTAAATGAAGATCTATGCTCCTGACAGGGACCCCATTTTTGAATAGCCTCTTTGTGTAATTTAGTTCCATAACCTTTGTGTTTTTCAAAAAAATACTGCGGGTACTGTCTTGCCATTTTAACAAGAAGCTTATCTCGAGTCACTTTAGCTACAATGGATGCCGCTGCAATTTCTTGATGCTTAGAGTCTCCTTTAATGACGGCTTTTTGCACAAACTGAGAAGGTAAATAAGGAATAGTAAATTTACCATCCACCAAAACAGTGGCTTCTTTTATATCTATTTTTTCCACAGCTCTTTTCATTGCCAATAAAGAGGCTTGCAAAATATTTAAATCAAAAATTTCTTTAACTGTTGCAAAAGCAACTCCAACTCGAGCCACCTCTATAATTAATGTGGCCAGTTCTTCACGAGCTTTTGCTGTTAGTAATTTAGAGTCTTTAAATAATTGCTGCGAAGCATACTCACGAGGTAAAACCACCGCAGCTGCAAATACAGGCCCCGCTAAACAGCCTCTACCTACCTCATCCACGCCAATAATGGTTTTATTGTGCATAAAAGATTTTTAATTATAAGGAATTTTATTTTTTTGTTTCTTTTTGCAAGACAACCGATTTTAGCCTTGCTGCTCGACCACTTAACTCTCTTAAAAAAAATAATCGGCCTCTGCGCACCTTTGCCTGAGAAATTAACTCAATACGATCTAAAAATGGACTAGAGAAAGGATATGTTTTTTCCACGCCAATGCTAGAAGACATTTTTCTTACTGTGAAACTTCTCCCCATACCACTACCTTGAACTTTTAAAACCACTCCTTGAAATTTTTGCAACCTTTCTTTGCCGCCCTCTTTAATTTTAGAGTAAACAGCAATAGTATCACCAGCCTTAAAAGCAGGAAGCTTTTTCATTGCTGTTTGTATGTCGGTAGCCTTTCCAAATGTAGCCGCTCTTACAAAATCACTCATAGTAATTACCTTAAATAAATTTTACTCTTTTTTACCTTAGTTATTATAAAGAAAAAAGCGAAGTTAATAATCTTTGAAAATCTACCTTTTATCTTAAAAAAGGTCAAGAAAAGTCAGGCTTTTATCTTTGGTTTAACTGTTTTGATAAATTCTATCCAATAAGATACTCAACGCAGAGCGAACAGATAAGTGATTAAAGCCTGATCCTGTATCAATAGGCTCTAATACTGCGTCACACAAATCCAAAAGAGAGGAGGACAGTCCATGGCCAGTTCCAAGTAATAATAAAACTTCCTTAGACTCCCCTTGGAGGGAAACTTTATTTTGTAGTTTTTCGGCAACCTGCTTTACACTAATGATCGGTAGGCCTGCAATTTTTTTAGCACTAGTAAAGATAATAAAGGGCTTTTTAGAAAACTGTAATAGTAGCTCGTCAAAATTTATCACACCGCTAACTAAACCTAAAGCTTGTGCTCTATTACTACCCTTAGTTCTCTTTAGCCTCCAGTGGTCTAAAACTCTAGACAAAAACGCTAATTGCTCAGGTACAGGATTTACAATAAAATATTTTTTTAAATTATAGGTTTTAGCACTTCTGGCAATGTCGTGAATATCAAAATGTGTAAGCGTGGTAATAATTTCTTCGCCTTGTTTATTTAATACCTTGTTGTGCATTAATGCGATAGATAATGAGCCCAGCGCTTTTGCACAAGTTTTTTTTTCTTCCCGATTTTTAAAAGCTAAATAGCTTTCATATAAATCGGGCCTTTTTTGTTGCGTAACACTAATGGACAAATCTTTTTTGTATTTTTCTATATCTTTATGATTTCCACTCATTAAAACTTCAGGAACCTGCAAAGATTGAAAAACGGCAGGCCTTGTAAATTGAGGCGCCTCTAAAAGATACTCACTAAAAGAGTCTTTTCGTGCAGAATCTTCATGCCCCAAAACCCCTGGTATAAATCGGCTAATACTATCAACAAGTGTTAAAGCGGGTAACTCGCCTCCACTTAATACATAGTCCCCCACAGACACCTCTTCATCTACATATAAGTCTAAAATACGCTGGTCTAAACCTCCGTAGCGACCACACAAGAGCGTAACCTCTTGGCAGTTTTTTGCCCAGTCTTGAGCCTTATTATGAGTCCACTTCTCTCCTTGAGGGGATAGATAGACCACCTTATGACTGCGGGGCTTTTCCGCGTTGCTTGTGGAAGTGTTTTTTATACCTAAAGAGGCTAAGGCTTTAGCCATGGGCTCGGGCTTTAACAGCATTCCATCACCGCCGCCATAAGGCTTATCATCTACGCTTTGGTATTTGTCTGTAGCAAAATCGCGCAAATTAACAATATTTACAGACAAAGTGTTATTTTTCACTCCACGACCTACCACACCACAAGACAAAGCTTGCTCAATCATTTCTGGAAAAATACTAATAATATTAAATTTCACAACGACCCTCTAGCATAAGTCAATTCTTCTAAACCTTCCACCAACGATAACTCTATTCGTTTTTTTTCTGTACAGACTTTATAATCTAAGTGTTTAAAAAAAGGAACATCAAAAAAATTATTGTCTAAAGTTTTAATTACTAATAAATTTTGCACACCATTAAAACCAAAATCTACCACCTTGCCACAATTTTTATTTTTATTAGTATCAAAAAGTTCCCAACCCAAAAATTGTAAAATAAAACCAGATTTTTGGTTTAATAAAAACGATTTTTCGAGCCAAAGCTGCGAACCTTGTAACTCTTCGGCCTTATTTCTATTTTCTAAACCACAAGTAACCAGAAAAGATTGTTTATAAGGGCGAAGGCTTTTTATTTCATACTCTAATAACTGCTTGTTATAAGCATACAATCTTAAATGTTTTAGTTGAGTGATCTCAATTACTGGAAAAGCAAATAAATGCAAAATAATATCACCGCCAATGCCATGAGCTGCAGACACATAACCCACAGGATATTCTTGCCAATGGACATCTTGTGATTTTTCGGGAAAAAAATGCTGAGGCTTAGAATTCAAAAGCTAAAACTACTCTACGATTTCTAAAGTGCTGCGCTTTTGTAGCTTAGAACTAGCCGCAGATAAAATAGTGCGCATTGCACGAGCTGTGCGGCCTTGTTTTCCAATAACCTTTCCTAAGTCACCAGAGTCCACCTTTAGCTCTAAAACAGCACCATGCTCCCCGTCCACTTCATGAACACTAACACTTTCTACATTATCTACTAAAGATTCTGCCATAAAAGACACTAAGCCTTGTAAGTTTGACGATTCCATACTAACTCCTTAAATTTTCTTCTTTAAAGAAAACTCTACTATTTTTATTATGTTTACTTAGCCGAGTACTTAGCCATTAAACTTTTTACTCTTTCGGAAGGTTGAGCCCCTTTAGAAACCCACTCCTCCACTCTATCCATTTTTAAAACTAAGCCATCGGTTTTTGCAAAAGGGTCGTAATGTCCAACGACTTCTAAAAAACGACCAGTGGCGCTAAATCTTTGGTCAGCCACAGTGACACGATATTTAGGCTTATGAGTACTTCCAAAACGAGCTAAACGAATTACTACCATATTATTCTCCAATTCCAGACACATTTTTACTAAGTTTATAAAAGAAAGTCTAGTGTTTTCTAGCACTTTACTTAAATAACTTCTACACCTAGCAAGTTTTCTCTTTAAATCGCTTAGAGGCTCTGGCAAATACCCCTCCCTTATCTTCCCCCGCTAAAAAAGAAGCCAAAGGGCCCAGCAACTGAGAAGAAAAATCACTACTACTTTCTTTAGGTAATACAGAGGGCAAATGATCTACGGCTGTCAAATATAAGTTGGCATTGGTATAAGGTAAAAAATGAATCGGCTTTTGAAAGGTGCTTTCCTTGCTATACAAAGGCAAAGGATTGTATGGCCCCGTAGGGTCACAACTAACATCCGATATTACTTTTAATTTATAGCCCGAGCTTTGCTGATTTAAAAAATCTTCATTCAAAAAAGGAGGAATGCGACTTTTTATAAACACACAATTTAGTAACAAATCGTGTTCTAAAATCTCTGTAAAAAGACCCCGCCCCTTAGTCTCTTTCTGACCCCAAAGGCTTGGTTGCAAGTTTACACTTTTTAATAAATCGGTAGCTCCAGTACCACAGCGGCCATCGGCCCCAATAACTAAAGTTTTTATTGACGAAACTGGTATTTTTTTAGCCTCCACTTGCTTTAACAAACCTTTTAAATGCTCTAAAAAATGCTCTTTTGTTTTATAGGAGGTTAGCTGATACTTTTTTAAATCTTGAGATAAAAATTGCTTTAGCAAAATTTCTAAACCCACAGCCGCGCCCACAAAACCGGCCCAGTACCCAAAGGCTGCCACTCTTTTTCCCTTTTCACTTACTAAATATTCTAAATCTAACAACTCTCCACCGCCACGCTTAAATCGTTGCAATAATTTATCAGAACCGGTTTGGTTTTTATAAGCATGAGCAAAATAAATGTGTTTATGTTTTAGCGGCGTGCTTTGTTCTTCTAATTCTTTTAAACCTAAAATATAAGCCTCTTTAGGGGCTTGTGTTTTCCAACTTCCCGCCTCTACTAATTGACAACCCACATCGGCATATAACTGATCGTCAAAAATGCGTACCATGGATTTTTCCACTACTACCTGCACTCCCTTTTGTATTAAAATTTCAGCAGACTTAGGGCTTAAAGCGCTTCGGTATTCAAAAGCTTTTACCTCGTCTCGTAACCACAAAATTACTTTTTCCATTTTATACCTTTGTTAGTAACTACTTTTTTTAATGCTATCTTTTTACTAGTGCTATCTTTTTAACATAGACATCATATTGCCCATGCCGCCTTTCATCATTTGTGCCATCATTTTTTTACTTTGTTCAAACTGTTTTAAAAAGCGATTTAAATCACGAACCTCTGTACCACTACCTTGAGCAATTCGTAATCTACGAGAGGCGTTTAAAATTTTATGATTGCGCCTTTCTTTAGGAGTCATAGACTGAATAATGGCTTCAATTTTTTTCATTTCTTCATCGGGAGGGTTCATCCCTTTCATTTGCTTGGTTAGCTGACCTGCCCCTGGTAACATTTTTAAAATGCTACCCATACCACCCATTTTTTTCATCATTTTCATTTGCTTTAAAAAGTCATCAATACTCCACTGATTTTTGGCCATTTTTTTAGCCGATAACATAGCCTCTTTTTCAGAAATAATATCTTGAGCTTTTTCTACCAACGATAAAACATCTCCCATATCTAAAATGCGCGAAGCTAAACGGTCGGGATAAAAAACTTCAAAGTCGGAGACTTTTTCCCCTAAGCCTAAAAATTTAATGGGCAAGCCCAAGGCCTCTCGAATACTTAAAGCAGCCCCCCCTTTAGCATCACCGTCCACTTTGGTCATGATTAGCCCACTAATAGATACCTCTTTATGAAAAGCTTCGGCCACCTTTACCGACTCTTGCCCCAGCATAGCATCTACTACTAATAAAATTTCTTGAGGAGTGGCGACAGATTTTAATTCTTTTAATTCTGCCATTAAACCTTCATCCACTTGCAAGCGCCCCGCTGTATCTACCAATAAAACTTCTATGTCGTTTTCTTGAGCCCATTTTTTTGCAGACTGAAAAATGGCTTTGGGTTTTTGTGAGGGGTTAGATTCAAAAAATAAAATATTGTTTTGTTTTGCTAAAATTTGTAATTGTTTAATGGCGGCAGGCCTATAAACATCCACCGAAAACATTCCCACTTTTCTTTTAAATTTTTTTCGCAAATGCAAAGCTAATTTTGCAGTACTTGTAGTTTTACCCGCCCCTTGCAAACCCACCATAAACATTATAGATGGGTTAGATTTTAAATCTAAAGAGGCTTCTTCGCCTCCCAGCAACTGCTTTAATTCTTCATGAAGAATTTGCGTAAACTGTTGCCCTGGGTTAATGTGGCTTAAAACTTCTGTTCCTAAAGCCTTTTTTTTTACTCTTTCTGTAAATGTTTTAACTACTTTAAAGTTAACATCAGCCTCTAATAAGTGAAAGCGAATTTCTTTTAAAGTGGTTTCAATATTATCCTCGCTAATGCGAGCCTCTCCCTTTAACTTTTTAATACTAGATAAAAATTTTTCTGATAAATTTTGAAACATGCAAAATACCTTTAAATAACATTCTTATTACAATAATCTTTTATTTTTTTAAAAAAATAATTTTTTTACTACTTACCATCTTTGAAAGTGAACTTTCTTACACAAATAGTAAGCAATACCATAAATGACTAAAATAGAAAAAATAGAAACTGCCAAACAAGTTAAAACAGAAACATCGGACATGCCTAAAAAGCTATAACGAGTTCCATTAATCATATAGAATATAGGATTAAACGAAGACACGGTTTTCCAAAATGGGCTAAAGTTTTTTACAGAAAAAAATACCCCTCCTAAAAAAATTAAAGGGGCTAGTACAAAAATGCCAATGGCAGAAATATGCTCGTGGCTTTGGGCCCAAACGCCAATAGCTGCGCCTAAACAACTAAAAGTTAAACCTCCCAGTGATAAAAATACTAATAAAAGAAACGGGTTTTCTAAAGGGATCCAAGAGTGATATAAATAATAATACGCTAAACTACCTATGATTAAATTAAAAAAGCTAATAACCATACCTCTTAACCAACCGCCTAAAATAAAACCAATTAGCAATTGATTAGAACTAATTGGCAATCTTGCGTAATCTTCAATTTCTCCTGTGTACTTAGCTGTAACAAAAGCCGCGGTAGTGCCATGAAAGGATTGGTTTAAACAACTCATCATAATCAACCCTGGTAATAAAAAGGCAATATAGGGCAAACTATCTGGCCCCTGCAACTGAGAAGACATAGCCATGCCAAAAACAACAATGTACAAAGCAGTGCTAACTACGGGCCCTAAAACCGTTTCGATAAATACGCTTTGAAAGCGACGAACTTCTTTATAAAAAATAAAGAAAAAAGGTACCCAAAATAAATTGCCTTGTTTACCTACTGGCACTTGCATACTACACCTCTGCGGTTATTTCTGATTGTAAAAAACCCTCTACTACACTTTCTAAATTACTTTTTTCTATATGAATATCTGCCACATCTTTGGTTTCAATATTGTTTTCTTTAAACAATGCACCTAAAGAATAATTCATTGGAAGATGAAAGTGCAATTTTCTTCCTTCCACTTTTAATAATAAGGGATGTTTTGTCTCCATAGGCTTTTCTAACTCTATGCAGATTATTTTTGTTCCTAACTTAGTAATTAAACTTTTTGAATCGCTTAAACATTCTAGCTTACCTTGTCGCAAAACCCCCAGTCGATCAGACAATTGTTCTGCCTCTTCTAAATAATGGGTGGTTAATAAAATAGCCATTCCTTCTGCCTTTAACTCTTTAACAAAAGACCACAACTGCTTACGAAGTTCTATATCAATTCCTGCCGTAGGCTCATCTAATAATAATAATTTTGGCTTATGCAGTAATGCCTTGGCAATTAACACTCGCCTTTTCATACCTCCGCTAAGTGTACGAACTCTTTTGTCTTTATGTTCCCACAAACCTAGTCGGTCTAATAAAAAATGAATTCTATCTTTGTTTTTACCAATAGCATAAAAGCCAGAATAAAATTCTAAAATTTGCTGCACATTAAAAAAGCCGTGATTAATAAGCTCTTGAGGAACAACACCCATATTAAATTTAGCGTCTTTCACAGAAGTAACAATATCTGCACCATCAATAGCAATACTACCTTGCTCAAAATTTTGCACACCAGAAATACAAGAAATAATAGAAGTTTTTCCAGCTCCATTGGGGCCAAGAAGTGCAAAAACTTCTCCGCTGGCAATAGTAAAGCTAACATTATCTACAGCTTTAAAGTTACCATAACTTTTGCTTAAATTTTTAACCGTTAAAATACTTTTATTTTTTGACATAAAGTTGCTGTTGTTTCTTGTTTTTATAATTTATAAAACTAAAAACTTTTTCGATTCTCCCTAAAGAAGTGCTCGAGCAAAAGGCCTTTACTTTTATAAATTGTGAAACCCAGTATAACTATACTTAAAAAGAGTGTCTACTCGAAATTATCTATGGATTTAAAAGAGACTTGACTTGTTTTAGGCTTTAAAATAGTGTTGTGTTCACCTGTCGCGGGGTGGAGCAGTCTGGTAGCTCGTCGGGCTCATAACCCGAAGGTCGTGGGTTCAAATCCCTCCTCCGCAACCAATTTTTTAAAGATTTTTGTAACCTCGTTTATGGGCCAAATGGAATTTCTCTCTAGGGCGATAAAAGAAATATCCCGCAGATAATAAAATAGCCAATATATAAATATACTTTAATAGTAATAAAGACCCTTCCATTAAAAAAGAAGTTATCGCAATGGCTGTAAAGCTCAACATAATAAAAATTTGCGATAAATAGCTTTTTATAAATAAGTACCTATGCTTACTGCCTTGCTGGGCTATATCAAAAAATCGCTTATTGTAAGCTAACCTAAAAAGGCTTGTAAAAAAGGTAATGCTAACTAATAAAAAAAATAAATAAACTAAGGGAAGCTTTTCATCCACCACGGCTCTTAACCCCCAAGATGCAGCATATAAAATTACACTGGCCAAATACACAATCTGTGAATGCATTTTATCAATTAAATTTTTAATAAAATAAAAAATAATTGCTAAAATGCCGGCGACACTAACAATTAAAAAGCCTAAAGTTAAAAAACTTTCGCGAGCAATTAAAAATAAAGAAATAATCCAAAAGTAGCTTTCTAAATATAAAAATAATCCATCTAACCAAAAAACTTTTTCTGACCTCCACCTATCGCTAAAAAAAAGTACTTCCTTAAAGCCCAAGGGCATAGCCTTGACTAAATCTTTGGTTAAAGTTGGTGGGTTTTTTAATAAAAGGTAGTAAATAATTGCCCCCATGGCGACTAAAAAAAATACTGTATATACTCCAACAAAACCAACTTGTTCTAATAAAACCACCCCTATTGCAATACTAATATTTATTATTAGCGCTAAAAATATTTGCATATTACCAAAGCGCCTTCCCGAGTTACCAAATTCAATAGTTTCAAAAAATAAGGCCCTTTGAGTAATCCAAAAAAAACAATTGGTCATGCCATTTAATAGCGCCAAACCTATTAAGAAAAAAAACTGTCCTTGAAAAAAAAACATGCTCATTAAACCGATTTGTAATAAAAAAGAAATAATCATAAGCCTTTTAAAAGAATAACGATTATGAATAGTCTCCCAGCTAGACAAAGCCACCACAAAACCTAAGCCAGAGATTGCAATGAAAACGGATAACTCGGTAAGACCTATACCTTTTTTCCACAAAAAACTAGGCATTAATACAGGAAATAGGCCTACTAAAAAAGAGTGCAAACTTAAAAACTGATAAAATTGTTTAAGCTTTAAAGGTAGTGCAGAAAAATGATTTTTCATATTAGATTAACCAATGCCAATAACTTCTATATCCCGTTTTTTTAAAGATTTAATTTTTTTAGGCAAGTTATCTAAAATCACTTTTTCTAAAGAATTAATAATACTCGCCTTTAAAAAACTACGACTATACACCAAACTAACCTCCCTTGTGGGAGCTGGCTTTTTAAACTCCCGAACATAAGCTTTGTACTCTTGCAAAGGCAGAGATACGGCGGCCAATTCTGGTAATAAAGTATAGCCCGAGTTATTTTTAACTAAGTTTTTTAATGTTTCTAAACTTCCTCCAGAAAATTCTACATTATTTAAAGCAGTGTTTTTGTTTTTTTTAGAACACACTTTTAAAACTTGCTCTCTAAAACAATGCCCCTCCTCTAGTAACCATAAACCTTCTGCCTCTAAGTCTGATTCAGAAATGGATTTTTTTTTATTTAAGTGGTGTTTTTTAGCAATATAAGCATAAAAAGGTTCAAAAAAAAGGTGCCTTTCTAGCAAGCGTTTGTCCCCCAAAGGGGTTACCAATAAACCTGCGTCAATTTGATCATCTAGTAGCATGGTAATAATGTCTTGTGTTTTGTATTCATTAATTTTTAAATTCACTTTTGGGTATTTTTTAGCAAACTCCACCACAAAAAGAGGCAAAAGATGCGAAGACAATGTGGGGATCACTGCTAAGTGAAAATCTCCCCTGGGTTCCGCAGATCCTAAATTGGCTAAGTGATATAGCTTTTTATGTTCTTTTAATATTAGGCTTACTTGTTGTAAAACTTCCTTACCCACCTCGGTGGCAATAATCGGCTTCTTAGATCTATCAAAAATAATAAGCTGTAACTCTTCTTCTAATTTTTGAATTTGAATGGACAGGGTGGGCTGGGACACATGACATTCTTCAGCAGCTCGCCCAAAATGCCCTAACCGCTCCACGGCTTTTAAATACTCTAATTGTGTAATTGTTGCCATTATATCTCTTTATATTTGTTTTTTTTCAAATATTTGCTTTTTTCTAATACTAATGGTTTCACAAAAAAGCGAGGAAATGTCAAATTAACTATTAAAAATAAATTTATGATAGATTTTAACTATGGGTTGATAAAAAAATAGTATTAGGCATTTAGTAAAAAAACATATAGTTATGGTAACAATAAACCCTAAATGGAAATAAGGAGAAACAAATGCATACATTAATTAACACACAGGCGCCAGATTTTAAACTTGAAGCCTACCACAATAATAATTTTAAAACCGTTAGCGGAAAAGACCTTAAAGGAAAGTGGAGTATTTTCTTTTTTTACCCAGCCGATTTTACTTTTGTATGCCCTACCGAGCTAGGCGACATGGCTGACAAGTACGCAGAGTTTCAACAAATGGGCGTAGAAGTGTATAGCATTAGCACAGACACTCACTTTACTCACAAAGCTTGGCATGATGCTTCTGCAACTATTAAAAAAATTAAGTACCCAATGCTTGCCGATCCAACAGGGTTTTTAACTCGATCTTTTGGTGTGCATATCGAAGAAGCAGGTCTTGCCTATAGAGGAACTTTTTTAATTAATCCTGAAGGCGAAATTAAATTAGCAGAAATTCAAGATAACAGCATTGGCAGAAATGCTGACGAGTTATTACGAAAAGTACAAGCGGCGCAATTTACAGCCAAGCACCCCGCCGAGGTTTGCCCTGCAAAGTGGACTCCTGGCGCGGATACTTTAAAACCAGGACTAGATTTAGTAGGAAAAATTTAATTTTTAACTGCGGCGAATTTAAAAACCCATTTTTAAAGGCAAGAGAGGTGTGCAAAATCTCTTTTGCTTCGGCACCTTTCTAGGTGGTGATATATGTTTTGCTAGGACTGGGGGTGAGGCGCAAAAGAGGCTTTACACACCCCCCTGCCTTGTAAATATTTTTATTTACTCTCGCTCTAATAACAAACTTCGGAAAGAATTTATTTCAAATAATTGCGCATTTAGCGATTGAAAGATTTGCTTTAGCACTTTTTTTTCAAAAGCGGTGACTTTAAAATAATTTTGCGTATCTGCAAAATAAAAATTTACTTTGCTATTTTTTTGCGGAGATAGCGTATAGAAAAAATTATGGTAAGCAATTTTTAGGTTCTTTGATAACTTTTGAGCAGATTGTGTATCTACATTGGAACCATAGTTCAACAATATATTTAAACTACGGCGAACATCTATAGACCATTGATTTAATTCCTTTAGGCACACCTTGTCTTTGCAATACTTTTTATAAATATTTTTCGCAATATTTTGATACACTAAAGATTCTATCTTTAAAGATTTTTCTATAGAAAAAGCCTCTGTGTTGATTTGTAATAGCTGAACAACAGAGGCCTTAGCTGTGTTGTCGCTTTGTAAAGTTTTTCCATGCAATACAGGAAGAATTTCTTGATTTAAAATTTTGTTTGTCGCCTTTTTCGCTATATTCATTTGCTCTAACACATAAGGGGAAACATGAGCACTCCACCACAACTCAAACACACTGCTGTCTTCATCTTTGGCAACCGCTTGAGATAATTGGTGTCGGCAATCTTGGCTTTGACAAATTAGCAACTTTTTATCTAAACGAGCAACCACCAGCTCTGCTAAACTATTGTAAGTGCTAACTTGACCCTTATCTTTAACTGCAAAATAAGTAGACATTACCGAATATTTTGGCTGTTTTCCTGGGCTAATTCCCCATAAGTTAGCACATTGAAAATCTTCAGTTAAAAAATGCTTACTAGGCTTTTTCCACTTTTTTTTATGAACCCCACCTATATTAATTGCGTCTTTACCCATTGGCTTGTCGCACAACATATGTGCAACAGGGGTTTTTAGCACATTGAAATTACAAGAATTGTTTTTTAAGTTAATAATTTTTGGAGGGTAAAAAGTCTTATCCCAACCTACAATATCAGAAATTTCCCCTTCCGTTTTTCCGCACACCATAGACTGTAAAAAATCTTCTGCTAAATTTGTAGAAAAAGTTTGGCTTAATAAATCCGATCCATAGCTGTGCTTAAATGCCATCCCCCAATATTGAATGTATTTTTCTAAATAAGTTTTACTTTGTGGCCGACCTAATTGTTTATATAAATAAACTACAGAACACTGTAAATCTTCCACTCTACGATTATCACAAGTCCATTTTTTATTATAATATTTTACTAATGTTTGTAAATTTTTAAAGCCTATTAATTGAGTATCTATGTGCTTAGAAAATAACTGCCGCTTTAATTGCTTTAATTGAAATAGCAGTATTTTTTTATCAAAAAACCACCCTACTTGATTAATCTTTTTTATTTTTTTATTTAAAAAAACCTGTGCCTCTACAAGGTTTTGCTTTTGCCCTGAATTTAAAAATAAATTTTCTGCTCTTGGCTCGCTTGTAAAATCGGGAGGGTTTATAAAATTACCCTCTTTGGTTTTTTCTGGCAAAATAAAAACCAAAGGTATCCATTTAGATTGAATCATTGGGTCGTTATTGGCAATTTTATTTATAAAATCATAGTAAAACTGAAAACCAGCATCATATTTTAAACTTAGTTTTTTAAAACTCGTTATCCAGTTTTGATAATGCTCTTGGCCTTTAGATAGTAATAACTGACGGTAATCCCTAATAGTGCTTGCATATAATTTAAAATTTTGTAAAAAATCTTTTTCACTAAATACTTTTGGTTGATTAATATATTGCTGTTGAATGCATTCTTTAGTGGTGCATTGACTAATAAGTTCTTGAGAAACCTGAGTATTTTTATTATTTTTTTCTAAACTTTTAATGCTTGCATAAGTAAATAAGCCTTTTTGCAAATAGGCTTGCAAATTTTTTGTATAAGTATTTAAAAATGCCACGCTTAGTTTTTTAGATCCCCAATAACTAACATGCGAAGTTAATAACCTATCTATTCCAACAAATAAACTAAAGTTAATTAAAGCCCCTACCCATGTGGCAGAAAAAACAGCCCTTGTTCCCGACGCCACTTTTCCAGCTAGTAAAGCTAGCTTTCCTGCTTGCGCTTTTTTTGCAGCACTGCCTGCCTGAAAAAGGCTACTGCTTTGAAACCATTTTTTTACAGTACCTGCTTGTTTAAAAAGTCGTTTGCCCGAAGCACTAACTCCATGAGAAAGCACCGCTGCTGGAATTAGGCCTAATGCTAATTGATTGATCCACTCTGACTGCATTCTTCCCGAAATAAATCGTAAATATAAATCGTCACAAGAAGCAATATGTTTGGCTGGTGTTGTAAAAATATCAGAAGCTTGCGTATCTTGTACTTTTTTTAATTGACCTAAATTACAGTAATAAATCATCGGCCCAAGGTCGGAAACAATACTTGCCCCTAATCCAGCAACAGCCATGCCTGCAAAAGAATTTTTAGCACTTTGCAAAAATTTACTTAATGCTACCGAAGTGGTTTTCGATTGTACTTTTTTTTGAGACCATGAAGAATACATTTGATTAAAAAATATAAATGAAAAAAAATGAGATCCACCCTCAACAGACAGCACGCTATCTATTTCGGTTTGAAAAAATCTTGGATTATTAATTTTACTAATGCCAAGCCCATGGTCGGTTATAGACACCAAGTTACCCGCCAAATAAAAAAGTAAAGATTCGGGAATAAAGCGTTTAGCAGTAAGCCTTAAAGACTGCATTCTTTTTGGCTTGGGCAGTGCTTGTGCTTTATTTAATTCTTTAAGTAATTCGCTAGGTCTTAATTTTTTTAAGCTCTTTCTGTGTTTTTGTAAATCAATACCTGTTGTGGCGTTAATAGATTGAGACCATTGTTTAAAATTTATTGTCTTTTTAGGGGCGGGCTGATTGATATTGTCCTTTCTTAGCCGCGGATTTCTTCCTTCGTATCCCCGGTTTTGACGAACAGAAACTTGAGAGGCTATCTTTCGCTTAAAAGTATTGGAAAGCTTGGCTACTGTAACACCGCTTGTCTTTTTCTGTAAAAGAACATCGTAAAAAGAAACCGCAGAAAATAAAAAAAAAGACCCAATAAAAATTTTTAACATAAAACTTTCTTTCTCCTGCTTTATTACTTAATGGTAAAAGTATTAGTTATGTTTATGCGCCACAACGCTTTTTTAATGCTTCTAAAAACTTATTTCCTTCCGCTTCTTTTTTTGCTTCTGAAACTTTTTTTCTAGCCACTACATATTCTTGTGCAGATTTTTTTAACACTCTTGACAGATCCACATTGCTAGAAACTAACTTAGCATTAATAGTTTTTAGTAAAAAATGAAAGTTTTCCACCTGCCTTTTAGAGCTCCCCGATATCATGGATAAAGACTGCTTACTAACTAAGCTCACTAGCACATCTAAGTCTTTACTCTTTTTTGCAGTTTCTAAAGCTTGTAAAATTTGTTTAGACTCTATAAAAATAGCCTCTTTTTGTGTTAATAGCCTAGGCCCTGACTTGTGAAGTTTATCCACCATCTTTTGTAGAGCTTTTTGCGTCTCTAACCGCAATTCAGAATTAACCTTTAATTTTTTTGTCAAACTAGATGATATTTTTTTTGGTATTAAAGATTTTTTACTACTTCGCTTTACTCTTGCGGCCTCTCCCACCTTAGACTTTCGACTTTTGGCTGGTCCTGCCCAAGAGTTAAATCCAGAAAAACTAACTAGTAAAATTATCACTACTTTCAACATGCCAATTCCTTTTTTAATATTTGCACTACTGAGTACTAAACTTAACGGAAAAGGCAAAAAAAACTGTATTGGCTAAAGGTCTAGTTTTATACACGGTTACGCTTAAAAATCCTGAAAGCATTTTAGCTTAAATATATAAGCTTGATTACTACAAAAGCCTGTAATTTCAAACAACACTTCTCTATCTACAAAATCTGAAACTAAATTACGGGCAGATGTTATCGGGGTTTGGAGGTTGTGACTAGGTTTGGAGGTGGTGACTGGATTCGAACCAGCGTTCAAGGATTTGCAGTCCTCTGCCTAACCACTTGGCTACACCACCCAAGCAAAAATATATGCACTAAAACACCATGCATATAAAGGCTGTATTAGAGTGCAATATTTTCCTAATATTCGCAAGCTAAGCCTGCAAAATAGCCCATTTTTAACAAAAAATTTGCTTTAAATCATAAAAGCTTTGAATACACATTGCTCTTGCTTTTTCTAAATGCTCTTTTTCTATTTGACTGGATAAATCTAAATCGGCGTAGCTTCTAGCCACTCTTAAAAAAGCCAGCTCTCTTCTGTAGCTTTTAAAAATAGGCATACAGTTTTTATAATAAAACTCATCTATATTTTCTGTAATTTGTTTTTTTAATAAAAAATGATTAGTGGTTTTTTGCCAAGGCCTGTCTTTTTTTATAAACTTCCTTACCTCTTGCACTTGTTTAAAAATTTGCTCCACCGATAAATATTTTTCTTGCTCGGACTCTTCGGAAAACAACGACAAGTTACTGGTTTTTGCTTTCCACTGATGAGTAAAACTTAAAATACTAAATCGATCTAACAAAGGCCCACTTAATTTTTCTAAATACGAACGACACCTTCCTAAACTGTACGAACAATTAATAGGCTGATTAGGCACTAAATCTCCACACTTGCATAAATTACTTGTGGCCACCAATTGAAATTTAGCCGGAAACTTACAACTTTTTCCTCGACGAGAAACAAAAATTTCTCCACTTTCTAAAGGTTCTCTTAAAGCTTCTTGGGCTTGGCTAGCAAATTCTAAAAATTCATCTAAAACTAAAGTTCCCCCGTTGGCCCTAGTAATTTCTCCTGGCTGAGGAGGGTATCCACAGCCAATTATAGATAAGGCAGGAGTACTATGGTGTGGGCTAACTAAAGGTCTCCAGTCGCAAGGCTTTCCAAAATATTGACTAATTTTTTTTATCTCTTGCACTTCTTCTGCACAAGGGTCTATTTGCAATTGATGCAAGGCTTTGCAAAAAGTGCTTTTTCCAGAACCCGCAGGACCAGCTAAAAATAAAGAATGCCCCCCTACCCCTGCTACAGATAACAGGTCGGCCACATTTAAAGGGAAATGCAAATCCAAAAATACAGGGCGCTGACTAGTGCATTTATTTTTCCATTTTTCTGCGTTGACATGGCTAGATACTTTTTTCTTTTCAGAAAACTTTAACTCAGACAAACTAGTAATAAAATAACTTTCTCCAGAAAAAATAAATTGTTTGTCCTCTCCAGAAACCAAAATATCTTCTTTATCCAAATTTAATGTTGTATGTAAAAAATTTTCTGGAATAAAAACACTTCCCTCTAAATTAAGCTCTCCGTAAACAAATAACTTACCTTTTTTAGAAATATCTACAGGCTTTATTTGTTGGGTTTTTAATAAATACGCATAAGCAATAGCTAAGTCTAAACCAGGGGAAGATTTTTTGATATGTGCTGGCCGCAAATTGACTAAAACCTGTTGCGCTTTAGGCCAAGTAAAGCCTTGCTGCCTTAAGGCAGATTTAATTCTAAACTGACTTTCTTTAATGGCCGAATCGGGCAAACCCATAATCTGAAAGTTAGGAAGACCTGGGGCCAAGCTAACCTCCACTTCAATAGTTTGTATATCAAAAGATTGATGCACAAAAGAATATACCTGCATTAAATCTCTCCTTTGCTGATTTTGTGTATGATTAACTGGTGTATGCAAAAAAAAGAAAAACAAGATAAGTAAAATAACAAGCTTATAAAATAAAAGTCCGCATTTAGGCTTTTATAAGATTGGACTGCTTTGTTAAGAAAATATTTTTTTACAAAAAATTTAAAACGCTTGAATATCGATTAGCGATAGATAAATATACTTTAAATAAATTTTCGCTCTTTTAGCCAAGCATCATCTAAAAATTTAGTCATATAATTACGAATACCATCTGGTAAAATAACTACGCAGTTGTCGCCCTTTTTTAAAGATTTTGCTGCCTGCATTGTGGCCTGCATGGCAGAGCCGCTAGACCCTCCACATAACAAGCCCTCTTCTTTCACTAAACGGCGCGACCACACAAAGGATTCTTTATCATTAGTTTTTACCCACTGATCGATTAAGTCTCTATTTAATACATCGGGAATAAAGTCATAGCCAATGCCCTCTACCTCATAAGAAAAAATATCAGAAGGGCCTGCCAATAAAGAACCCTCGGGGTCGGCACCAACAATAATAGTAGAGGCATCTTTTTCTTTTAATTTTTTAGCTACCCCACTAATAGTTCCGCCCGTTCCTGCACCTGCAACCAGCATCGCTAAAGGCGCTTGTAAATCGTTTATAATTTCTTCGGCAGTTTCTTCATAATGCACTAACGGATTAGATAGGTTTTTGTATTGATCTAAAATAAACGCATTGGGCAACTCTTTTGCTAATTTTTTAGCAACACCAATATGACTTAAAGGCGAATCCCAAGCTTCTTCTGTAGGTGTGCGAACCACTTCTGCTCCTAAAGCTTCTATGGTGCGCGATTTTTCTTTGCTCATTTTTTCGGGCATTACAATAATGACTTTATAACCCTTAACCGCTCCGGCCATGGCCAAACCAATCCCTGTGTTTCCACTGGTGGGCTCGATAATAGTATCCCCTGGCTTAATCTTTCCTTGTTTTTCGGCATCAGCTATCATGCGGTAACCAATACGGTCTTTAACTGAGCCGCCAGGGTTCATAAATTCGCATTTTGCATAAAGGTTACACTCTAAGCTTAAAGCCACAGTATTTAATTTTACTAATGGGGTTTTTCCAATACTTTCTAAAATATTATTATAAATCATAGATAAGAGAATAGTCAGGAGTTGAAAAAAAGTCCAGCTAAAAAAAGTTTGATGTATAGCTTAGGAAAAGTTAATCTTAATCCAATAAGAAATAGATGTATTTGTAAATAATCACAAACCTAAGGGCTTTAGTGACTTTAAGTAAAAAACTATTTGGCACATTTGAAGGGGTTTTTATTCCTAGTATTTTAACAATACTGGGAATCATTATGTACTTGCGCATGGGGTGGATAGTAGCTAATGCAGGGCTGATGGGTACCTTAATTATTATTAGCATCTCTTCTCTTATTACTTTTTTAACAGCACTTTCTGTTTCTAGCATGGCCACCAATATGAAAGTAAAAGGTGGAGGAATATATTATGTAATTTCTAGATCTTTTGGAATAGAAATTGGTGCAGCCATTGGGCTTCCCTTATTTTTATCACAAGTCATTGGTATTACTTTTTATTTAGCGGGTTTTTCGGAATCCTTAAAATACATTTTTCCCAATGCCTCCACCACACTAATTGCTTTGGTTAGCTTAATCAGCCTAACGGCTTTAACTTTTTACTCTACTGACCTAGCTATGAAAGCACAGGTTTTTATTTTTATTACCATTATTCTTTCTTTAATTTCTTTATTTTTTGGACAACCCCTAACAGAAACTAGCACAAGCTTACCTCTAAACTTTACTCCCGCTTCTTATTTAGCCGTTTTTGCATTATTTTTTCCTGCGGTTACAGGAATTAGCACCGGCTTATCTATGTCGGGTGATTTAAAAAATCCATCTAAGTCCATTCCTTCTGGAACCATCGCTGCCGTTATTGTTGGTTACATTATTTATGTCGCCGTAGCTTTTGCTTTGTATCATTTGGCTTCCCCTCATTTACTAAATACAAACTCTTTAATAGTTACTAAAGTGGCTCGCTTTGCACCAATTATTTTTTTAGGAATTTGGATGGCTAGCCTATCTAGCGCCCTAGGCTCTCTTTTGGCCGCACCTCGAACTCTGAAAGCTTTAGCTGAAGATAATATTTTACCAAAATTTTTAGGAAAAGAATTTGGTCAAGCTAAATCCCCTCATGTTGCCACCTTTATTAGTGTTTTGCTTGCGGGAGGGGCTTTGTTTTTGGGAGGTATTGATATTATTGCCCCCATACTATCTATGTTTTTTTTAACCTCCTATGGTGCTTTAAATTTAGCCGCTGGATTAGAAAGTTTTATGAAAAACCCCTCTTGGAGACCGCAATTTAAAACCCATTGGAGTTTAAGTTTTTTAGGAGCAGGCCTTTGCTTTTCTGCCATGTTTTTAATACACGCCCCCTCAACCCTATTGGCTTTTATTTCTTGTTTTCTTATTTACCTAGTGACTCAATTTCGTCAAATAGATTCTTCTTGGTCAGACATGCGACAAGGTCTTTTTATTATGACCGCTCGATTTGCTTTGCAAAAAATTGCTTCTTATAAAAAAGAAGCAAAAAATTGGAGACCACATATTTTATTTACTCCCACTTTAGGCGATAATTTTTCTGATAATTTAACTAGCTTAATTTATATGAAACACTTAACCCAAAACCGCAGTTTTATTAGTAGTATTTTTTTAGAAAAAGCACAAATAGCAGGCATTAACTTTTCAGAAGAACAAGAGGAGCTAAGTTCGCATTCGATTGCTACCTATGATATTCACTATATAAAAAAGGAACTTTTTAAAAATAAAATTAATAGCTTTGTAAAAATACACAAATACACAAACTACACACAAGCCAATATTGAACTTATACGAGAGTACAGCATTGGCCCCATAGAAATGAACAGCCTAGCATTAAATTTTCCAAAAACGGATGACGAAAAACAATTGCAATCTTTTTTAGATTTACTAGATGAAGCCAAAAAACAAAAAAAGAATATTTTAATATTTAATTTTCATAATGCAGAAAAAGTAAAAAAAATTGAGCTTCTTTTTAATGGAAAAAAAAGAAGCTTATGTAAAAACACAAAAGATTTTTTATTAGTTCTTGCTCATATGCTTAGTATTTCTTTAAGAAGCAATGTGTTTTGCTTAACCGATAGCGACAGCGATAGTGAGGAGCTAAAAAAAGAATTAAAAGCAAAGCGGCTAAACTTTAAAACAGTAAATAATCAAAACACTAGCGCCCAACAAGCCTTTAGCTCTATTTTTCAAAAAATTAAAGGGAAGGAGCAATGTTTACAAATATTAAACATTGCTACTAAAGACGATTTTCAAACTTCTGAAGAGTATCTAAATTATTGGAAAAACTTAGTGCAACAATATTCTAAATGCGGTACTACAGATAGTAAAAGCTACCAACACCAAATCTTTGCAATGCCTAACGAAGAAATTTGTTTTAACGATGTTTTAAATTAATTATGAAAAAAAATATAATTTGCACCGCAGCCCTTCCTTACGCCAATGGCCCTATTCACATAGGCCATTTGGTAGAGTATTTACAGGTGGACTTTTGGACACGCTTTAAAAAAATGCAAGATCATAATTGCCTATATATTTGTGCAGACGATGCCCACGGCACTCCAATAATGTTAAAAGCAAAAAGTTTAAACATTACACCACAAGAACTAACAGAAAATATGCAAAAGGAGCATTTAAAAGATTTTTCTACTTTTGAAATACAGTTTGACCATTACTCCAGCACAAACACCTCTCACAATAAAGACATTTGTTATGAAGTGTATGAAAGCATGAAAAAAAATATTGTAGAAAAAAATATTGAACAACTTTATTGCAATCATGATAAAATGTTTTTACCCGACAGATTTACCAAAGGCACTTGCCCTAAGTGCAAGGCCGAAGAGCAAAACGGAGACTCTTGTGATGTTTGTGGCAGCACCTACTCGCCCACTGAGGTTTTACATCCGCAGTGCTCTATATGTGGCAATACACCTGTGCTTAAAGAAAGCTCTCATTTATTTTATCAATTAGAAAATTTTAGAGAATTTTTAAAGCTGTGGATAAAAGAACATACTCCAAAAGAAGTACAAAAAAAGCTGCAAGAATGGTTGGAAAAAGAACTTTCTAACTGGGATATTTCTAGAGACAAACCGTATTTTGGCTTTGAAATTCCTGAACATAAAGATAAATTTTTTTATGTTTGGTTAGACGCCCCCTTAGCCTATTTAGCTAGCACAAAAGAATGGGCAGAAAAACAAAATATTAATTTTAAAGCCTTTTGGAATGCCGAAGATACAGAAATTTATCATTTTATTGGAAAAGACATTGTTTATTTTCACTGTTTGTTTTTTCCTAGTATGTTAAAAAATTCTGATTATAAATTGGCAAATAATATTTTTGTTCATGGCCATCTTACTTTTCAAGGAAAAAAAATGAGCAAAAGCAAGGGAACTTTAATTTCTGCAAAACATTTTGCAGAAACTTTAAACCCTTTGTACTTAAGGTATTATTTAGCTTCTAAATTAAATGCTAATGCTTCGGATATTGATTTTAGCATTGAAGATTTTACGCAAAAAACCAACGCCGAACTGCTTTCTAAAATTACTAATTTGGCCTCTAGATCTATACAAATGTTAAATAAAAAATTAGATAATAAACTTAGCTGCTGCTCTAAAGACGGTTTATTATTAATTAAAAAAATACAAAATGCTAACTTAGAAATTGCAAAGCTTTATAACAATAGAGAGTTTTCGAAAGCTCTTGGAATAATTAGAAGCCTTGCAGAAGAAGCCAATCAATATTTTGACAAAAAAGAACCTTGGAAAAGCATTAAAAATAACTCTGAAGAAGCCCATCAAGTGCTTACCGATATTGTAAATGTTTTTAGAATTTTAACGATTTATTTAACGCCCATTTTGCCATCTTACTCTAAACAGGTGGCTGCTTTATTTAATGAAGATGCTAACTATAAATGGAGTGATCACGACACGGTTTTAGAAAATTGTGATGTGCAAAAATACGAGCATCTACTAGCTCGTATTGATAGTAAAGATGCAGAAAAATTAGTAGTTACTGCTTAGTAAAAAATTACTGCTTAGCTTATTGCTTAATAAAATTTTCTAGACGCTTTAGCCATGGCTTTTAAAGAAGAGCACGGGCGAAATCTAAACCCCGCAGTGTTAGTAAGTACTTCTAACTGCTTAACAATGTATTCTGCACCTAAACTATCTGCGTAGTGTAACAAACCTCCTCTAAATGGAGGAAAGCCTGTGCCCATAATCATAGCCAAGTCTACATCTTCTGGATTTTCTACAATTTTATCCTCTAACAGTGCTCGAGAAGCTTCGTTAATCATTGTAAAAAATCCTCTGTCTAAAATATCTTGGCTTTTTAAAAGGTTTTGTGGCTGACCTATACCTAACTCTTGATAAATATCTGGGTTTACACCAATCTCTTTTGATTGTTGATCATACAAATAAAATCCCTTTAAACCTTTTTTTCCTAAAATATTTTTTTTCACTAACTCGTCACATAAAGACGACACCTTAATTCGTTCGGAAAATTTACTGGCAAAAATGTGCAAAATTTTAATGGCTACATCTACTCCTACCTCATCAATAAGCCTAAGTGGCCCCATGGGCATGCCAAAGTTTTTAGAAAAGGCCGCGTCAATTTTTTCCACCGACTCCCCTTCTTCAAACAACAACAATGCTTCTGCCATCCAAGGAAGCAGCAATCTATTTACTAAAAACCCCGTTCCATCTTTTACCACTACTGGTATCTTTCCCATTTTTTTAGCTAATGCAAAAGTGGTGGCCACGGTTTGATCACTAGTTTTTTCTCCCCTAATGATTTCCACTAGTGGCATTTTATGTACGGGATTAAAAAAGTGCATACCAATAAAGTTTTCAGGGTTTGGATGAGCTTGGGCCATTTCTGTTACGCTTAACGACGAAGTGTTGGTAGCAATAATACAAGCGTCTTTAGTATGCTTGGCCATTTCTGTAATTACCGATTTTTTAATATTCATATTTTCTACAACAGCCTCGATAACAAAATCGGTATTTTGAAAGCCTGAATAATTTAAAGTGGTGGATAATAAATCCATATTGGAACGCATTTGATACATGGTAATTTTGCGCCTTTTAAAAGCCTTTTTCCATAAACTTTGTGCAAAATTTAATGCTAAGCTTAAAGATTTATAATTTAAATCTTTAATGCGTACAAAAATCTTTTTATTAGCAGCTAAATGAGCAATGCCACCACCCATAGTACCAGCACCTAATACGGCCATTGTAGCAACTGGCTTAGGAGCTATTTCGGAGGAGCTAACGCCCGTTTGCTTTTTTAATTTTTCTGTTAAAAAAAATAAACCAATTAAATGCTTACTAACAGTAGTCACTACTACATTAGAAAAAAATTTAGCCTCTAACTTTAAAGCTTTTTTTCGAGTCGTTTTTTTATAAGTACTTTTTATTACATCTAAGGCAGCAAGAGGTGCTGGATAAAAGCCTTTAGTTTGTTTTAACACCCCTTCTTTAGCTTTTTTGTAGACTATTCTTCTACCTAAAAAAGATTCTAAGAAAATATTAATCCATTTTTTTGTAAAAGGTGCTTTTCGTTTTTTTGGTTTAATAATTTTTTTCTTAGCAATAAATTTTTTAGCTAAAGATAAAGAGTACTCTTCTAATAAACTTAAAGGCACCACCTCGTCTACCAAACCCAATCGCAATGCTTTTTTAGCATTAAACATAGAGCCTGTTAAAATCATAGACAAGGCCCCTTGTAACCCCACTAATTTAGGCAACCTTATGCAGCCACCAAAGCCTGGAAAAATACCTAACTTAACCTCGGGCAAAGCCAAGGTAGAATTATCACTGGCAATTCGATAATTGCAAGCCAAAACCAACTCGCAACCACCGCCCAAACAATGACCATTGATAGCAGCAATTTTAGGTATTTTTAAATCTTCTAAAGTATTGAAAATATTGTGAGCCACATTTAGCATCTCCACACAATCTTCTTTGGAGGTTACTGTTTTTATTTCTTTAATATCGGCACCAACAATAAAGCTTTTGGGTTTTTGTGAGCCAATAATTAAAGCTTTAAAGTTTTGTGAGTTTTTTACTTGCTCTACTAACTCGCCAAATTCTTTTAAAACAGAACTGGATAAAACATTAACTCGCTCCTGTGCGCTGTCAAAAACAATAACCGCCACATCTCCTAAATCTTTTAATTTTACATTTTCCATACTTATCCCTTTTCTTTTAAAAATCTATTTTTTCTAATAACAAAGAACCACCTTGTCCACCACCTATACACAAAGTGGCCAATCCCCATCGAGCCTCTTGTCTTTGCATTTCTTTAGCTAAAGTTAAAATTAAACGCGAACCCGTAGCCCCCACAGGGTGACCAATGGCAATCGCCCCTCCATTTACATTTAATTTACTAGGGTCAATACTTCCCATAGGTTTTTTTAAACCCAATTCTTTTTTACAAAATTCTTCGCTTGCAAAAGCTTTTTGACAAGCTAAAACTTGAGCCGCAAAGGCTTCGTTAAGTTCTACTAAATCTATATCTTGTAAAGAGATATTTTGTTTTGCTAGTAACTTGGCTGTGGCATAAACAGGCCCTAACCCCATGCGGCTAGGGTCACAGCCCGCATAAGCATAAGAGCGAACATAAGCTAAAGGTTTTAATCCTAACTCTTGTGCTTTTTCTTTGCTCATTAAAAGCAACATCGCAGCACCGTCTGTTAATGGACAAGCATTACCCACAGTCACGCTTCCATACTTTCTATCAAAGTAAGGTCTTAGTTTTTTTAAACTTTCTATGCTTTGGCTTTCTCTTGGGCCATTATCTTTTTCTAAAACTTTATTTAATTTAGGAGGAATAAACAAAGGCAGAATTTCTTTAGATAATTTTTCGGTTGCCTTCACTGCATTTTGATGACTCTTTAGCGCAAAATTGTCTTGCTCTTCTCGTGTGATGGAAAATTCTTTAGCCAACACCTCTGCGGTTTGCCCCATGCTTAAACCAACAAAGGGGTCGGTTAAACCTTCTAGCACAGAAATTCTAGGTGCTAGGTCTTTTAGTTTTAATTTTTTTAAAGCTTTTAGTTTTTTCATTAAACTTTTGGCAAAAGCAAACTCTCCAAAAATATTACTAAACCTTTGCGTAAATAGTAAAGGGTATTGCGACATATTTTCTACCCCTCCAGCAATAATGATATCTGCAGAGCCCGAGCGAATTTTATCAAAAGCGGTAGAGGCACTTTCTAAAGCCGAAGCACAATTTCTATGGACGGTGTAAGCCGAAACGCTTTGAGGAAGCCCTGCCTTTAACGCCACTACTCTAGAAATATTAGCCGCGTCAGAAGGGTTGCCCACATTACCAATAATTACTTCATCAATTTTATCAGCAGACAGATTAGTTTGTAATAAAAGTTCTTTTAGCACTTGTGCCCCCATATCGGCTGCATGAAAGGCTTTAAAATCTGTGCCTGCCTTAGAAAAAGGACTTCTTAAACCAGCTACTAAAACCACTTCTTTCATAAATGCCTCCTTGGCAACTATGTTTTACACCTCTAACTAAATCTGTTCAAGTACTGACTATTTTTTTTGCCAATAAAATTTTACTAGCACAAAGCTTAATATTGCAGTATTTTACAAAGACAGAAAGGAAGTTTATGTCGAAAGAATTGTATAAAGCAGCCCTCAAATATCACCAATTACCTAAGCCAGGCAAACTGAGTGTTCAAGCCTCTAAGCCCTGCAATACCAAGTACGAATTATCCTTAGCTTACTCCCCTGGAGTGGCGGCCCCTTGCCAAGAAATTTACAAAAACCCTCAAGAAGTTTTTAACTATACCAACAAAGGCAACTTGGTAGCTGTAGTTACTAATGGAACTGCTGTTTTGGGCTTAGGCAATATTGGGCCTGCAGCCTCTAAGCCGGTTATGGAAGGCAAGGCCGTATTGTTTAAACACTTTGCAGGAATTGATGTCTTTGACTTAGAAGTACAGTCTAACTCTGTAGATGATTTTGTAAACACGGTAAAATCTTTAGAGCCCAGCTTTGGAGGAATTAATCTAGAAGATTTAAAAGCTCCAGAGTGTTTTGAAATTGAAGAAAAATTAAAAGAACAAATGAACATTCCTGTATTTCATGATGATCAACATGGAACTGCTATTATTAGTACTGCAGCTTTAATCAATGCTTGTGAAATTCAAAAAAAATCATTGTCAAAAATTAAAGTGGTTTTTAATGGAGCTGGTGCAGCGGCTCTATCTTGCGCAATGCTATTTACAAAAGTGGGTGTGAAAAAAGAAAATATTATTTTTTGTGATTCTACTGGTGTAATTTATAAAGGACGCAAAGAGAACATGAACACCTATAAAGAGCGATGGGCTTGTTCTGCAAAAGCACGCAACCTAAAGGAAGCTTTAAAAGGTGCAGATGTTTTTTGTGGGCTTAGTGTGGCCGGCGCCATAGGGGCAGAAGAAATTAAAAGTATGGCGAAAAAACCCATTGTTTTTGCCTTAGCTAACCCAGATCCAGAAATTTTACCCGATTTAGCAAAGAAAGCTTGTCCCGATATTATTGTGGCCACTGGAAGAAGTGACTTTCCCAACCAAGTTAATAATGTTTTAGGTTTTCCTTTTATTTTTAGAGGGGCTTTAGATACTCACTCTACACATATTAATACAGAAATGAAATTAGCCGCCGTATATGCTTTAAGTAATTTAGCCAAACAAAATGTTCCCGACAGTGTTTCTTTGGCTTATAATAACGCCAAATTTTTATTTGGTCCGGAATACATTATACCAACTCCCTTTGATGAAAGAGTTTTAACCTCGGTAACCCCTGCCGTAGCCAAAGCGGCTATGGACTCTGGAGTGGCTAGAAAAAATATTGCAGACTTTGAACAATACACAGAAAGCCTTACAAAACTACAGGGTTTAAAACAAGGTTTTATTCGCACTGCCATTAATCGTATAAAAAATCACAATATTATCCATAAAGAAAAACCTATAAAAATTATTTTTGCAGAAGGGGAATGCAAGCGCATCTTAAAAGCTTTAAATACTTTAGCCTTAGATAAAATTTGTGAACCAACATTAATTGGCAACTTTGATAAAATACAAGCTTTAATAAAAGAAGAATCTTTACAAAATTTAGATGGCGTTTCGATTATTTCTCCTAAAGACAGCCCTAACTTTGAAAATTATATAAAAAAATTGTATGAAACTCGACAAAGAAAAGGAATTAGCCATGCCGAGGCCACTCGCTTAATGACTAATCCTTATTATTTTTCTGCAATGGCTTTGCACTCTGGAGATTTTGACACTTTAATATCAGGAGCTAAACAAAATTATGCCGATTGTTTAAAGCCTATTTTACAAATTATTGGCAGTAGAGAAAAACAAACTGTGGCGGGTTTAAATATTTTATTACTAGATGATAAAATGTTTTTTTTAACCGACACAACTGTGAACATAGAACCCAGCAGCGAACAACTTGCTCAAATTGCTATACAAACCTCTATTGTAGCAAAATACTATGGGCTTACCCCGCGCATTGCCATGCTTTCTTACTCTAATTTTAGTGGCAACACTCCTTTAGCTAAAAAAATGAAAGAAGCTACTCAACTAGTAAAACAAAACAAGCCCAATCTTATTATTGATGGCGAAATGCAAGGCGATACTGCGGTTAACACCGATATATTAAATAATATATTTTCTTTTTCTGACTTAAAAGAACCTGCAAATATTTTACTGTTTCCTAATTTGGCTGCCAGTAATATTTCGTATAAATTATTAAAGAACCTGGGAGGCCTAGAAGTTTTGGGGCCCTTCTTAACCGGCATTAAAAAGCCCGCAAATATTTTGCAGCGTGGAGCTAGTGTTGACGATATTATTGGCAGTATTACTTTAAGTGTAAAAGCGGCTCGCATTTACCAAAACCCTAAAAAACACAAATTGACTTATAATAGCGGTCACTAAAACTCTTTAAAAAATAAGTAACAATAAGTAAAAATAAGTAACTGTGTTTTTTAATTATCTACGGTGTAAATATAATCTGCAATAACCCCATATTTAGGGTGCGGATTAAATAAATTCTGCCTCTCTGTATTAGAAAATTCTGTAATATCTATGATTTTAATACTAGTTGTGGGCTTTGGATTATATTTTTTTAATTGTGCCACTAAACCATCATTGAAATCAGAATGAAAGGAACCTACCACAACAAATTTTAAATCTTTTGTGTTAGACATTTTTTGTATAGACTCTGCCATAACACTATCGGTATAACTTTGTGCTTCAAAATAATTGGGAACCTTCTCTGGGGAAACATGATTGCTTATGGCTTTAATAAAACGCTCTTTATAAAAAGGCCCTCCTAGTTCCATATTATTAGGTACCAATTTTTTATCTAATTTTGCTATGCCATTTTTTGTAATAACCTGCTTCCATTTTCGAGGAGCATTAATGCCTACCATTTTACCTTTAAAAGAACGAGCCACTTCGAATAAATGGCGATAAGGGTAATTAAGCATAGGTTTTGAGCGAGTAAATAATTGTGCAAATACTTCGGTAATAGAAATAAGCTGTTGAGTAAATTGAGAAAAGGTGGTGTTTATTATTTTTTGATCGGGGTAATTTAAAAACTCCCAACAAATAGTAAAACTTTTTTCTCTAGCTTGAGCCGACAGCACTCCTGCAACAATGTCACCCTCTGCTTTTTGAATAGCCTCTTGATAATGCTCCTCGCCCAATACTAGCTGCCCCTGCCTAGGCACTGCTGTAAATAAATCTAAAGGACTAATAAATTTTTGTAATTGAGTATCATAAACTCGTATTTTTGCACCTGTGGCAAAAATAGGGTGAATAAAACTAATACTAATAAGAGCAAATACCACAGATCGAAATATAGACACAGACCCTTCCTTAATTAGCGACATACACATAAAAAAAGCGAAGATAACTTCGCTTTTTTTTACTTATTTTTTCACAGCATCCTTGCTGTATTAAAATTAGTTAGAATTGTCAGAAATAGTGCTACGACCAGCTGGAATAATAGAAGATGATGTGTCCTCTGTTGTTCCTCCTGCAGCGGCAAAGCCAGGAGCAGTTTGATTAGCATTGGTTTTCATATCAATAAACTTTAAGTGAGGCATGCACCACACAATCAATTGAGAGCGCGACTTAACCTGCATTTTTTTATAAATATTAGTTAAATGAAATTTAATTGTTTTTTCCGTCACAAATAAACGGTCTGCAATTTCTTTATTAGATAAGCCCTGAGTTACCAATTCGCCGACTTCAGACTCTCTTGGAGACAAACCATTTTTTACTAATATATTTCTCAGCATCCTTGCTTCTCCTTACTTAAGTTTGATAGCCGTTGGGCTATTTAAATAAAGTCTGTCAAGTTTTTGTAAGTTTTGCAAGATTTTCTAATGAAAATTTTTCAAACTAGACTAGACAATAGAACTTATTTACTTACTTGTTCAAGTAAATTTTTTGAATTGTTCAATATTTTAGCATTTGTAGTAAAAAACTAAAAAAACTGTTGGCAAAATTTGCCTTATAGCTCAGAAAAAGAACTCAAATGACAAAAAACTAGTAATACCAGTAAAGTGCTATTAAATAATAAATAATTATGCACTGCGAACTCTGCAATCAACACAACCTAAAGCCCTTTTATCAATACATTAATAAGTATTGTAATAAACTATATAATAGAATTTATTATCGATGCCACCAGTGCGAGCTTATTTTTTTAGACAAAAACCTAAGGCTTTCCTTAGAGGAGGAAAGGCACCGCTATGACCAGCACAACAATACCATTAAAGACGCCAGCTATTTACAATTTTTAGATAAACTGCTTGTAAAGCTTACTCCACACCTTTCTAGCCAGTCTAAAGGTTTGGATTATGGATGTGGCCCTAGCGTGGTTTTAGCTAAGTACTTAGAGGAGAAGGGCTTTGCAACCACACACTATGATCCTATATTTTACCCCAACCCCACAGCCCTTAAAAAGCAATATGACTTTATTACTTGCACTGAGGCTATGGAACACTTTTTTCACCCCTCCACAGAGTTACAAAGAATTCATAATTTACTGCAAACAAACGCTCACTTAGGAGTTATGACAAGCTTGTACGAAAAACCACAAGACTTTCCCCTTTGGCATTATCACAGAGACATAACTCATGTTAGTTTTTATTCTAAAAATACTATGCACTGGATAGCAAAATACTTTAACTGGAAAATTTTATTTTTATCTAGCCGAATGGTAATCTTTCAAAAACAATGAGGCCTGATTTAAAAATTTGGTTTTTAAATCAAAGGGAATTACCGCAGTTAAAGATAAACTTTCATCAACCCAATCTACAATAGATGGAAATTGTTTGGATAACTGACTAATTAATTCTTTTTTATACACTTTAAAATCACCATTAGAAAAAATAAAAGATACCGTGGATAAATTATTAATGCTTTTCCTTAAAGTTTTTTTTAAACACTGTAAATCTGCTTTTTCTCCCGTGATCAAAAGGCTGGTATCGTTTTGAAATAAATCATACAAAGTAAATAGCTTTTTATTGGCTTTGATAGTTTGATAATGTTTTATCTCTGAGCAGGGAATGCTAAAAACCAAAGCCTGCGATTCTATAGACAAGCACTTATTTGCTGTGGTTTTTTTATTTAATACTATTTGTGTTCCTGTATTTTTTGATAAAGATTTTTTAATACTTAGTTGAACTTTTTTATCTTTAGCTAAACCAATAGAGTACCTATGTAAAATTGGATTTCCCCATTTAATCATAGACAGTAACTCATCATAAGTAATTTCATCATATTTAGTAACATTAGAAACTTGGTTAGGGTCTGCCGAGCAAACCCCCTCTACATCTTTGTATATTTCACAAGGCGCTTTAAAGTGATCGGCTAAATAAACGGCCGTAGTATCCGAACCCCCTCTACCTAAAGTAGTAATTTCTTTAGTGGTTGGGTTTACACCTTGAAAGCCGGCTAAAATGGCTACTTTTTTTTGCTTTAAAACTTCAGAAACGCGAAAGGGTTTTATCTCTACAATGCTTGCAGAATTATGTTGATTGCTAGTTAAAATCCCCGCCTGACTTCCTGTAAAGCTAACAGAAGAAACGCCTAGTTCATTTAAAGCAATACTTAGTAAAGACATGGCAATACGCTCACCAGAGGTTAATAGCATATCCAGTTCGCGCTTTTCTGGCTTATCACTGATTTCATAAGCCATGTTTAATAAATTATCCGTGGCCTTGCCCATGGCACTAACCACCACAATTAAAGATTGCTTTTTAGCAATTTCTGAAAGGTTTTTTGCAATGCTTTGAATTTTTTCTACGCTAGATAAAGAACTACCACCGTATTTTTGTACTACTAAATTTTCCATTTATTTAGATTAAAAAACCAGTTATGTTTAAGTAAAGTTAGTTACCAATTAAAATGGGCAAAGGCTCTGTTGGCTTCAGCCATGCGATGAACATCTTCTTTCTTTTTAAAAGATGCTCCTCGTTCATTATAAGCGTCTAAAATTTCTGCAGCTAATCGATTGGGCATAGTTTTTTCATTACGGCTTCGAGAAAATGCAGTTAACCATCTTAGAGCTAAAGTTAAACGACGAGCCGGCCTAACATCCACCGGAACTTGATATGTGGCTCCACCCACGCGACGAGAGCGAACTTCCACTAAAGGCTTTATATTTTCAATGGCTTTTTTAACCACATCTAAAGGGCTTTCTCCCTCTACTTTCACTTTTAATTGATCCATTGCCGAGTACATAATTTTAGAAGCTACAGTTTTGCGACCATCTAACATAACTTTGTTAATCAACATAGACACTGTGGAATCGCCATAAACCACATCAGGAACTATATCTTTTCTATATTTTTTTGCTCGACGACTCATACTTTCCCTTTATCTTTTTTACTTTTGTAACTAAGCTTTTGGTTTTTTTGCTCCGTACTTAGAACGGCTATTTTTTCGATTGGCCACACCATGAGTATCTAAAACTCCTCGAACCGTATGGTAACGAACCCCTGGTAAATCTTTTACACGACCACCACGAATTAATATCACACTATGTTCTTGCAAGTTATGACCAATACCAGGAATGTAAGAATTCACTTCAAAACCGTTAGATAAGCGCACACGAGCCACTTTACGCAAAGCCGAGTTTGGCTTCTTTGGAGTGGTAGTAAAAACTCGAGTACAAACCCCTCTTTTTTGAGGACAAGCTTCTAAAGCTGGTGAGCTGGATTTATCCTTTTGGATTTTGCGGCTTTTTTTTATTAACTGGTTAATCGTGGGCATACTTTTTTGTCTCCTAACAACCTAAGAAAATTACTTATTCCTTGGACTCTCGTCAAGCTTTTTATAAATTCTTTCTTTCCTCTTCACTTTCAGTAACTACTGAGTTTTTATGCGTTTCTACCCCTGGCAAAACCGCATCGACTTCTTTAGGCTTAGGGGCGTCTACACCAATTTTCCATTGAGAATAACAAGGCAAGCCCGTTCCTGCAGGAATTAAACGACCCATAATAATATTTTCTTTTAAACCTTTAAGATTATCCATTTTAGAGTTTATAGAAGCTTCGGTTAATACTTTAGTTACCTCTTGGAAAGAAGCTGCAGACAACCAACTTTCTGTACTCAAAGAAGTTTTAGTAATACCTAATAACACAGGCTGACCTGTAGCTAATTCTCCATCCTCTGCTGTGACCGCTTTATTAGCCGCTTTAAATCGGGCTTTTTCAATCACTTCTCCTTGGATTAAGGGAGTGTCGCCAGCAGATAAAACTCTAACCTTACTTAACATTTGCCGTAAAATAGTTTCGATATGCTTATCATTAATAGCCACACCTTGAAGTCGATAAACTTCTTGTACTTCGTTTAATAAGTAGGTTGATAAAGCCACCTCTCCTTGAATGTCTAGCAAATCATGAGGGTTAGTTTCACCGTCCACCACGGATTCTCCAGCTTTAATAAATTCCCCTTCCATTACTTCTGCGTTTTTACCCTTAGGAACAAAAACTTCGCTAGTATCACCAGACTCTGCTGTAATTATAATTCGTTGCTTGTCCTTTAAATCTTCTCCAAAGCTAACATAACCATCAATAGGTGCCATCACAGAAGGGTCTTTAGGAACACGCGCTTCAAATAATTCTTTTACTCTAGGTAAACCACCTGTGATATCTTTCGTTTTAGAACTTTCTTTTACCATTTTAGTAATTAAGTCCCCTGCAAAAATTTCTTGCCCATTATCTACTAATAATTGTACCCCTGTGGATAAAATATAACTAATGTTTCCTCCCCGTTCAAACTGAATAGGCTGGCCAGTTTTGTCTACCAAATGTACAGAAGGCTTAGAGCCATCTAAACTTTTATTGTTAATAATTTTTTTAGCAATAAAACCCGTGGTAGTATCTCTTTCTTCGGTATAAGTAACTCCTAAGTCTAAGCCTACGAATTTAACAAACCCGCCCGCTGCTGCAATAGTAAACTTAGAATAAGGGTCCCAAGTGGAAAGAGTATCTTTGGCCTTTACTTTTGCACCAATTTTATAATGAAGAACAGAACCATAAGGAAGCTTAAAGGCTTCTTTTTCTACTCCATCTTCTGCATTAATAGATAAAATTCCGTTACGACCTAAAATAGTTACCTTTCCTTCTTTGTTTATAACCGTTTGCACTTTGTTTAAACATACTGTTCCAGAATATTTTGCAAGGTACTCTGATTCTTCAACACTTCTGCTGGCAGCTCCACCTAAGTGGAAAGTTCTCATGGTTAACTGAGTTCCTGGTTCACCAATAGACTGGGCTGCAATAATCCCCACAGCCTCTCCTAAATTAACAATATGACCTCTGGATAAATCACGACCATAACACTGAACACAAATGCCTCTATCAGATTGGCAAGTTAAAGGAGAGCGAACAACCACTTCTTCAATTTCTGACTCATAAATTTTTTGTACAGCATCTTCTGTAATTTCTTCATTAGAATCTACAATAATGGTTTTTGTGGCTGGATCCATTATTGGCTTTAATGTAATACGGCCTAAAATTTTTTCTCCTAAGCTTTGAATGATTTCTCCACCTTCCACTAAGGCTCTAACCACTATGCCACCAGAAGTACCACAATCTTTTTTAGTTACTACCACATCTTGAGCCACATCTACTAAACAACGCGTTAAGTATCCCGAGTTGGCTGTTTTTAAAGCGGTATCTGCTAAACCTTTTCTTGCACCATGGGTGGCAATAAAATATTGAATCACCGATAAGCCTTCTCGGTAATTGGCAGTAATTGGTGTTTCAATAATTTCTCCCGAAGGTTTGGCAAGCAAACCACGCATTCCTGCTAATTGCTTAATCTGATCTACCGCACCCCTTGCTCCGGAGTCTGCCATAATATAAATAGAGTTAAAACTATCAGACTTTACTGTTTTTCCGTCCACTTCAAAGTCTTGAGTTTCAAAATGTTTCATCATTACTTTTGCCACTTTATCTGTAGCATTAGACCAAATATCCACCGCTTTATTATATCTTTCACTTTCTGTGGTTAAACCTTCGTCATACTGCTCTTGAATGTTTTGCACTTGGCTTACTGCAGAGGCTAAAATGGCATCTTTTTCTTTAGGAATTTTTAAATCGCCAATAGCAATAGAAATACCCGCTTGAGTAGAATATTCAAAACCGGCTTGCTTTAAAGCGTCTGCTAATAAAACGGTAGCCTTTGGCCCTACATTACGAAAACAAAAATCCATTAGCTCTGCTAAAGTTTTTTTATTCATTACTTTATTAACCACTTTAAAGTCTAAATCTTTTGGTAATTTTCCACCTAAAATGGCGCGACCAACACTAGTATCATAAACCGTGTTTCCAATTTTTACTTTTACAGCAGCTTGTAAATTAACCAAACCTTGGTTATACGCATATTCCACTTTATCAATGGAACTAAATATTCTTCCCGTACCCTTAGCCTCTAAGTTAATACGAGTCATCCAGTACAAACCTAACACCATATCCTGAGTGGGGTTAATTACCGGTTTTCCATTAGAAGGACTTAAAATATTATTAGTAGACATCATTAACACGCGAGCTTCAATTTGCGCTTCAATGGATAAAGGCACATGAACAGACATGGTGTCTCCATCAAAATCGGCATTAAAAGCGGCACAAACTAATGGATGCAATTGAATAGCTTTCCCCTCATGAAGAAGAGGTTCAAAAGCTTGAATACCTAATCTGTGTAAAGTAGGGGCGCGGTTTAATAATACCGGATGCTCTTTTACCACTTCTGATAAAATATCCCAAACTTCATCTACTCCCTCATCAATTAATCGCTTTGCTTGCTTTACTGTGGTTACTAAACCACGAGCTTCTAATTGACCACAAATAAATGGCTTAAATAATTCTAAAGCCATTTTTTTTGGTAAGCCACATTGGTGCAGTCGTAAATGAGGACCTACCACAATCACAGAACGGCCAGAATAATCTACCCTCTTACCTAATAAATTTTGACGGAAACGACCTTGCTTACCTTTTAAAGCATCACTTAAAGAACGCAATGGACGCTTGTTAGCTCCTGTGAATACTTTTCCGCCACGGCCATTATCTAATAAAGCATCAACGGCTTCTTGTAACATTCTTTTTTCATTACGAATAATAATATCAGGAGCATTTAAATCTTGTAATTTCTTTAATCGATTATTTCTGTTAATTACTCTTCTGTATAAATCATTTAAATCAGAAGTGGCAAACCTACCGCCATCTAAATGCACTAGTGGTCGTAAATCGGGAGGAATAACTGGTAATACCGTTAAGATCATCCACTCTGGTTTATTATTAGATCCTCTAAAGGCTTCTACAATTTTTAAACGCTTAGCTAGTTTTTTCTTTGTTAATTCTGATTTTGTATCACGAATATCAATGCGTAATTGTCTAGCTAAAAATTCTAAATCTAAGGAACGAAGCATTTCGATAACGGCTTCTCCGCCCATACCTACTCTAAAATGAGGGCCATATTCATCTAAGGCATCTTGATACTCATTTTCGGATAACACTTGCATTTCTTTTAATTCCGTTTCCATTGGATCTAAAACCATATGAGATTCACAATACAAAACGGCTTCTAATTCTTTAAGAGTCATTCCTAGCAAAGTAACAATACGACTAGGTAAAGATCTTAAAAACCAAACATGGGCTACGGGAGAAACTAAACTAATATGCCCCATTCTTTCGCGACGCACTTTAGAGCGAGTAACTTCTACTCCACACTTTTCACAAATCACACCTCTGTATTTCATTCTTTTATATTTTCCACAAAGGCATTCGTAATCTTTAATTGGTCCAAAAATTTTTGCACAAAACAAGCCTTCTCGCTCTGGTTTAAAAGTTCTATAATTAATAGTTTCTGGTTTTTTTACTTCGCCAAAAGACCAACTTTTGATCTTCTCTGCTGAAGCTAAAGAAACTTGAATACCTTTAATGGATAAAGGGGATTGTGGTTTATCTAAAAAGTTAAGTAAGTCTTTCAAAAGAACTCCTGTTTTTATTTTTTCTTTTTTACTTTTCTATTAAAAAAAAGATTTTAATCATTAAAACCTTTTTCTTCCTCAATTTTTGCTTTACCATCTTCGGTTAAAATATCAGACTTCACTAAATTAATATCTAAAGCCAAACTTTGTAGCTCACGAATTAAAACATTGAAAGACTCTGGTAACCCAGGTTCTAATACATTTTCTCCTTTAACAATACTTTCATAAATGCGCGTACGACCTGCAACATCATCGGATTTTACTGTTAAAAATTCTTGTAAAGAATAAGCGGCACCATAAGCTTCCATAGCCCACACTTCCATCTCCCCTAACCTTTGACCACCAAACTGTGCTTTACCACTTAAAGGTTGTTGAGAAACTAATGAATAGGGCCCAATAGACCGAGCATGTATTTTTTCTTCTACTAAATGATTTAGTTTTAATACATACATAATTCCCACAGTAACATCATTGTGAAAAGCTTCGCCAGTTCTTCCGTCAAACAAAGTGGTTTGCCCGGTTTTTGGTAAGCCGGCTAATTCTAATAACCTTTGAATGTCAGCTTCATTAGCTCCATCAAAAACAGGAGTCGCAATATGAACACCATTTCTTGCCTGTCTTGCAATTTCCTTTAAAGATGTTTCGTTTGCAGTATTAATTTTGTCTTGTAAATCTTGGTTTTTATAAATTTTATTTAACTTATCGCGCATTTGATTAGCATCAAACTGTTCTAACATTTTTTCTAATTGGTGACCTAAATCATAAGCCGCCCAACCTAAATGCGTTTCTAAAATTTGACCAATATTCATACGAGAAGGAACCCCTAAAGGATTTAAAACCATATCCACAGGCCTTCCATCAGCCAAGTAAGGCATATCTGCTTCCGGTAAAATACGAGAAACCACCACTTTGTTTCCATGGCGACCGGCTAACTTATCCCCCACCTGAATGCGTCGTTTAATAGCTACATAAACTTTAACCACTTTAATTACTCCTGGAGCTAGCTCATCTCCTCTAGATAAACGAGTGGCTTTTTCACCAAAAATAACTTTCACTGCTTTTAGTTTACTACGCACTGCTGTTACTATTTGAGTAACTTGTTTTTCTAACTCTGGAGTAACAGGAATGTAACTTAAAAACTCAAAAGGAATGGCTTCTAAATCATCTGCACCAATAATTTGACCTTTTTTTAATAGTTCTACAGAACCATCTTCATTTAAAAACTGATCAGAAGATTTTTTACCAGCTAGTAAGTTTTTAATACTCTCTAGCGCAGCATTTTTAATCATGTTTTCTTCTGTCAAAAGGTCTTTGGCAATTTTTTCTTGCTTACTTTCTACAATTTCTTTATGACGGTCATCATCACCAACGCCATCACGGTTGTAAATCTGTACATCAATAACTGTACCTACAACACCAGAAGGAACTCGCAAAGAAGAGTCTCTAAAGTCGCCAGCCTTGTCTCCAAAAATGGCACGCAATAATTTTTCTTCTGGGGAAAGTTGTGTCTCTCCCTTTGGAGTCACTTTACCTACTAAAATACTACTCGGAGCTACCTCGGCACCAATGCGAATAATACCATTGTTATCAATGTCTACTAAATCACTATCACTAATGTTAGCAATATCTCTAGTAATTTCTTCAGCGCCTAATTTTGTGTCACGAGCTAAACATTCAAAAGCCTCAATGTGTATAGAAGTATATACATCTTGCTTTACCAATCTTTCGGAAATTAAAACCGAATCCTCAAAGTTGTAACCCATCCACGGAGTAAAGGCCACTAACATATTTTGACCTAAAGCCAATTCTCCCAACTCTGTAGCTGGGCCATCAGCAATAACATCACCCTTTTTTACAAGGTCACCAACCCTAACCACTGGAGCTTGATTGAAGCAAGTGTTTTGGTTAGTTTTACGATATTTTACTAAATTATAAATATCAATATTGGCTCCCATAGCTCCTTTTTTAGCACTACGGCGAACCACAATACGGTTGGCTTCTACTTCAGCAACCACCCCGTCATTAGAACAAACCACACTAGTTCCAGAATCACGAGCAATAAATTTTTCCATTCCTGTGCCAACCAAAGGTGCCGCTGACTTAATCATCGGAACGGCTTGCCGTTGCATGTTGGCTCCCATTAAAGCACGGTTTGCATCATCATGTTCTAAGAAAGGAATTAATGCCGTTGCCACAGAAATTAATTGTCCTGGAGAAACATCCATTAACTCCACTTCTTCTTTGGCAACATTTTCGTACTCACCCATTCTGCGAATAGTAAGCTTGTCATCTTTAACTTTATTACCCACTCTGTTTATTTGAGAGATTTTCTTATCTTTTTCATCTAAGGCTGACATATAAATAATATCATCATTAATAATCGCATTTTCTACTTTTCGAAAAGGGGTTTCGATAAAACCATAATCATTTACTTTAGCATAAGTAGCTAAAGCCGATATTAATCCAATGTTAGGACCCTCGGGAGTTTCAATGGGACATATACGGCCGTAATGAGTATGATGCACATCACGAACTTCAAAGCCCGCTCGATCACGAGATAAACCACCAGGCCCTAAAGCCGACAATCTTCTTTTGTGAGTTACCTCTGACAATGGATTAATTTGATCCATAAATTGAGATAACTGCCCCAATCCAAAAAACTCTTTGATAACCGAGTTAATCGCACTAGAGTTTACTAAATCATAAGGCATTACCGCTTCTAAATCTTGCTGAAAACCCACTTTTTCACGAATAGATTTTTCCATTCTCACTAAGCCCAAGCGGTATTGATTTTCTAATAACTCACCCACCGCTCTCACTCGACGGTTACCTAAGTGATCAATGTCATCCACATCCCCTTTGCCGTCTTTAATATTTAATAAAATTTTAACAGTGGCTAAAATATCCTCATTAGTCAGTACATGATGATCTAAAGGAGGAGGAGTAACCAAAGATTCAATACGATGATTAATTTTTAAACGCCCTACTTTTCCTAAATTATAAGTATTTTCGTCAAAGAATAAACGCTGTAAAAATTTTGTAGCCGATTCTAAATCTGCGGGATCTCCCGGTCGTTGACGGCGGTACAATTCTAAAATGGCTTCCTCTTTAGTGGAAACTTTGTCTAATAGTAATGTATTTCTTAAATGGTTTCCTACAGAAAACTTATCGAAAAAAATAACAGCAAATTCTTTTAATTTTAATGCCAAAATAGCATCTAACACTTCTTCTGTGATGTCGGCATTAACATCGGCAATAATTTCGCCCGTTTCTAAATTAATAATTGGTTCTGCCAAAGTAACACCAATTAAACCCTCTCTGTCTATTTTTAAATCTTTAATTTTAGCTTGTTCTACTTTTTTAATAGTAGCTCTAGTAATACGACGGCCACGAGCAACAATAATGTTACCTTCTTTGTCTGCAATATTTCCACCAGCTCTTTGGCCAAGCAAAGAATGTATGTCTAGTGCGTATTTATAAGTACCATCTTTTTGTGGTTTTAAAATATTAGGTTTGTAATAATAGTTTAATAAAGCTTGGTCGTCGTAACCCAAGGCTTTTAATAAAATAGTAACAGGAAATTTACGACGC
Organism: Pseudobdellovibrionaceae bacterium; assembly: GCA_015163855.1. Taxonomy (NCBI): domain Bacteria; kingdom Pseudomonadati; phylum Bdellovibrionota; class Bdellovibrionia; order Bdellovibrionales; family Pseudobdellovibrionaceae; species Pseudobdellovibrionaceae bacterium. Next base: position 19,258 of record JAAOIK010000009.1, on the reverse strand, counting down.
CTATCAATGCTTGCGTACAATATGTTTTTTTGATCAAATTCAAAATCTAACCAAGACCCACGGTAAGGAATCATACGAGCAGAGTGTAATAATTTTCCAATAACGCTGCCCTTTCCATTATCATGTTCAAAGAAAATACCTGGCGAACGATGCAATTGGCTTACTACCACTCTTTCAATTCCATTGATTACAAAGGAGGCATTTTTAGTCATCAATGGAATCTCTCCCATATAAACTTCTTGCTCTCTTACATCTTTTACTATTTTAGGTTCTTCAGAATTTTTATTTGTTCTTTCAGAAATGTCGAAAATAACTAAACGAAATCTAACTTTTAAAGAAGAGGAGTAGTTCATTCCTCTTTGTAAACACTCTTCCACATCATATTTAGGTGGCTCTAAACGATAATCTAAATATTCTAGCTGAATACTTTTATTAAAATCTACAACAGGAAAAACGGACTTAAATACACCATGCAAACCCTGTTCTAACCTTTTATCAGGATCACAATCCGATTGTAAAAAATTTGCATAAGAATCTCTTTGAAGATTAATCAAATTGGGTATTTTAATATCTACCTTTATCTGACCAAAATTATGCCGTAGACGAATTTGAGAAGCTGCGTAAGGGGTAGTGCCCATTATATCTCCTAATTAATTAACTGTTTTAACACAAAACTATTTTGGCTAATATTAATATATTAGCCAAAAATAACTATTTTTAAAAAAAACTATTTAACTTCAACAGTCGCGCCCGCTTTTATTAAAGCCGCTTTAATTTTTTCTGCTTCATCCTTAGGGATTCCTGTTTTTACAGGTTTTGGAGCTGCCTCTACTAATTCTTTAGCTTCTTTTAAGCCTAAGCCAGTAATAGTACGAACTTCTTTAATCACAGAAATTTTACTATCTCCTGCTGCAGTTAATACTACATCAAATTCTGTTTTTTCTTCAGCCACAGCACCACCGCCCGCAGCTGGAGCCGCCGCTACTGCCGCTGCTGCACTTACTCCCCACTTTTCTTCTAATTCTTTTACTAACTCGGAAACTTCTAACACAGACATGTTAGATAAAAATTCTACAACTTCTGTTTTGTTAATGGCCATCTTACTCTCCTTAATTTATTCTTATTTGTTTATTTATTTATTTATTTATTATTTCTAAAAACCTTAAGCAGCACTATCTTTTTTTGCAGCTAGTACCCTAACCAATTTACTTGGAACTTCATTTATCGTTCTAACAAATTGTGTAGCTGGTGCCATAAATACACTTAATAATTGTGCTCTTAATTCCTCTTTAGATGCTAAACTTCCTAATTGAATAATTTGAGCGGAACTTAACTCCTGCCCTTCCATTACTCCTTTTTTTAAGTTAAATGCTTCTACGGATTTCGAACACTTACTAATTGCTTTTGCAACCGCTGGTACCTCGTCATAAGCAAAAACAAATGCATTTGTTCCCACCAAATCTGCAGATAATATTTCAGCACTTTCTTTATGTTCCTTTAAAGCAAGGCGAGCTAATGTGTTTTTAGTCACACGCAACTTTCCCTCGCAAGAGCTTAGCTCTTTACGAAGCTGAGTTACTTGCTCCACATCCATGCCTTTAAAGTCGACTAAGAAAGTAGCCGTTGCTTCTTTTAAAGATTTAGAAATAGCACTAATCTCTAATGCTTTTTTCTCTTTTGCCAACACCTTATATTCCTCCTCTCTTTTGTTTTAAGAAACACTCAGGTTCGTCTCGATAGGGTTTGTGGTTTTAAGTTTTTTTCAAAACCCCTATTGTCTTAAACTGGCGACTTCTTTTTGTTACTAACCTAATCTAAATGGCTGCTTGCGATGAAGCCACATCCATTTTGATACCTGGGCCCATTGTCATAGACAATGCAATTCCCTGCAAATACACACCCTTACTAGAAGAGGGTTTTGCTTTTACTACGGTATCTAAAAATACCTTATAGTTTTCTTTTAATTTTTCTTCTCCTAAAGATTTTCTTCCAATAATTACATGAATAATTCCAGCCTTCTCTACACGAAAAGAAAGCTTACCTCGCTTTTCTGCTTCTACCGCTTTGGCTACATCTTGAGTCACCGTACCCACTTTTGGACTAGGCATTAACCCACGAGGCCCTAATACTTTTGCAACTTTTGCCACTGTGGACATTAAATCAGGAGTAGAAATTACTTTGTCGAAGTCTAACCACCCTCCCTGAATTTTTTTTACTAGTTCATCAGAACCCACAAGATCTGCACCAGCATCTTGTGCGGCTTTAATCTTATCGCCTTTTGCAAATACAATCACCCTAACACTTTTACCTAAACCGTTAGGTAAAGGGACAGACCCTCTTACCTGTTGATCGGATTGCTTAGAATCAACGCCTAAATTAATAGCCACTTCTACTGATTCGTCAAATTTTGCTGTAGCTGTATCTAATAAAAGTTTAAAACCCTCTTCAAAACTATAAAGTTTGTCTACTTCCACTTTTTCTGAAATTGCTTTAAATCGTTTTCCTATACTCATAAATACACCTATTTTACTTCTAAGCCCATGCTGTTGGCAGTTCCCTTTACTTGTGAAATTGCAGATTCTAAACTAACGCAATTTAAATCTACTAACTTAATTTTAGCAATTTCTTCTACTTGCTTCATAGTAATTGTTCCCGCCTTGTCTTTTTGCGGCTGAGACGACCCACTTTTAATTTTAGAATAAGTTTTTAACAATACCGAAGCTGGCGGAGTTTTTGTAATAAAAGTAAAGCTTCTGTCTTTAAAGACAGTAATTACCACAGGTATAATCATGCCGGCATCTTTTTGGGTTTTAGCATTAAACTGCTTACAAAAATCCATAATATTAACACCATGTTGACCCAATGCAGGACCAATTGGAGGGGATGGATTAGCCTTGCCCGCCTGGATTTGTAATTTAATTTGCCCTGTTATTTCTTTTGCCATAAATTAGCCCTTTTTTTAAATCTTAACTAAATTAAATTTTTTACCTGTGTAAAATTTAACTCCACAGAAGTTGGTCTTCCAAAAATACCCACAGTAACTTTTAGCTTCATTTTATCTTCTGACACCTCTTCTACAACAGCATCAAAACCATTAAAGGGGCCATCTATAATAGAGATAGACTCTCCAACAGAAAAAGTGACAGCAACGCTAACACTTTTTGCTCCATCTTGAATTTGTTTAGTAACTTTTAATACCTGATCTTCTGGCACAGCTTGAGGCTTACCCTTTCCAACAAAACCACCCACTTTAGGAGTGTTTTTAACCACATGCCAAGAGGTTTCTGTTAAGTGCATTTGAATAAAAATATAGCCAGGAAAAAAAGTACGATCTTTCTCTTTTTTCTTGCCTCTGGAAACCTCAACGACCCTTTCACTGGGAATTAAAATATCTCCAAATTCATTTTCTAAATTTTTTAACTTAACCTGTTCTAAAATGGAGGTTTTAGCCTTTACTTCTTGCCCCCCAACAGTATTAATAATATACCACTTTTTTTCCACATTTACCCCAAAAAACAAAAAATTACAAAAAATAAATACAGACCTAGTTACATCTGTTTTGCATTTAATGCAATTAGTATTTCTTTAATTTATAAAATATTTTAAAGTGCTACTAGCTAGCACATCAAAGATTCCCAAAAACACCCCAGAAATTAAAAGCATTATGCAACAAACCACAGTCATGGCAATTATCGCCTGTTTTCCACTCCAAACAACCTTACCAGCCTCCTGAACAGCCTCTTTTAATAAAGTTTGCGACTTAGTATGAAACTGCAAAAACAAAAATACTAGAAAAGCGGCAATGATGGGAAAGCCGTGACTAAACCAATTTTGCTCATAAAGCCTTGCAACAAACCCAGACACCGCACTTAGTAGCTCTAATAAAATACTAACCACAAGGCCCACTAAAATAGAAAAGCTTAATACCGAAATGGTTATAATTTTTTTATATATTGTTTTCATAACACACCTTTAAAAATGGCAGGACAGGAAGGATTCGAACCCTCAACCTATTGATTTGGAGTCAACCGCTCTACCAATTCGAGCTACTGTCCTAAATAAAAAGCTTAGAAAACACCTTCTAAGCTTTATAAACTTATTAAAAACAGCAACTACTCTATGATTTCAGAAACGACACCCGCTCCAACAGTACGACCACCTTCACGGATGGCAAATCGTAACCCTTTTTCCATGGCAATAGGGGCGATTAATTCCACAGTGACATCAATATTATCACCAGGCATAACCATTTCTACACCCTCTTTTAAAGTTACAACACCTGTAATATCTGTAGTTCTAAAATAAAACTGCGGTCTATATCCATTAAAAAATGCAGTATGACGGCCACCCTCATCTTTTTGCAAAATATAAGCTTCGCACTTAAACTTTTTATGAGGAGAGATGCTTCCTGGTTTGCATAAAACCTGTCCACGCTCTACTTCTTCTTTTTTAATACCACGGATTAAACAACCTGCATTGTCACCAGCTTTTCCTTCGTCCAAAAGCTTTCTAAACATTTCAATACCGGTTACTGTAGTTTTTTGCGTGTCTTTAATTCCCACAATTTCTACCTCTTCACCAACTTTAATAATTCCTTTTTCAATACGGCCCGTTACCACAGTACCACGACCAGAAATAGAGAAAACATCTTCCACAGGCATTAAAAATGGCTTGTCCACTTCTCTTGCAGGAGTTGGAATATACTTGTCCACCTCTTCCATTAATTTTACAATAGCTGGACCGCCAATTTCAGAAGTGTCTCCCTCTAAAGCTTTTAAGGCAGAGCCTTTAACAATAGGGATATCATCTCCTGGAAATTCGTATTTAGATAAAACTTCTCTAATTTCTAATTCTACTAGTTCTAATAATTCAGGGTCATCCACTTGGTCCACTTTATTCATGAAAACCACTATAGATGGCACACCAACTTGTTTTGCTAATAAGATATGCTCACGCGTTTGTGGCATAGCTCCGTCGGCTGCAGAAACTACTAAAATAGCTCCGTCCATTTGCGCTGCACCAGTAATCATGTTTTTTACATAATCGGCATGACCAGGGCAATCCACATGGGCGTAATGTCTATTTGCTGTGGAATATTCCACATGAGAAGTTGCAATAGTAATACCGCGCTCTCTTTCTTCGGGAGCTTTATCAATGTCATCGTAATTCATTGCCTCTGCGCCACCAGCCTCGGCAAGTACTTTTGTAATTGCGGCCGTTAAAGTCGTTTTACCATGATCCACATGTCCAATCGTACCTATGTTAATATGTTCTTTACTTCGGTCAAATTTTTCTTTAGCCATGCATTCCTCCTAATGGTATTTTACTAGCTGTGACTCTGTTATATTCCAACAAACACCTTGTTTCTACATTCAAAAAATGTCAAGCTTTTTTGAAGTAGCCAATAAGCCCTCGTAGCTCAGTGGTAGAGCGCATCCTTGGTAAGGCTGAGGTCACGGGTTCAATTCCCGTCGAGGGCTCCATAAATAAAAATTTAAATGCATAAACAATCAGAAAACCTTGCCCTTTTGCGACTCAGCCCAAAGGGTTGCCCGAGCAAAAGGGCAAGGCTTTTTAATTTTTTATGAAGTGAAAATTTTAGGCTTGTTTGATCGGGTTTGACGGGGAGATTTTTTTGGTGTTTAAATTAATTTACTCTTAGCGGGAGTAGCTCAATTGGTAGAGTATCAGCCTTCCAAGCTGAGGGTTGCGGGTTCGAGACCCGTCTCCCGCTCCAACCCTTACTACAAAAAATAATGCGGCTTTTCTGTTTATCCACTTTGGCATTAACAAGAAGTTGGATTAAAAAAGGATATAATTACTATGAAAAATAAGCACTTTCTTTTTCTAATCATTAGCATCAACCTACTCTCTTGCCAAAACTCCACCCCTCCCTTTAATAAACACATTAAAGTGGGCATAGAGCAAAAAATTAAAACCTTAAATCCACTAAAGGCCACCGCGGCTTTGGATATGCGGCTAAATGATTTACTATTTAGCTCTTTAGTACGATTAGATAAAAACCTAAGGGTGGTAGGAGATCTGGCAAAGTCTTGGACTTACAAAAACAACACTTATACTTTTTTGTTAAAAGACAATATTCGCTTCTCCAATGGGCGCCCCCTAACTAAAGAAGATTTGCTTTTTAGTTTTCAAGCCTTTAAAGATCCTAAATGTATTTTTCATCATGCCTTTTCTGTTATAAAAAAAATTAGTGTGCACAAAAATAAAAAAACGCAAAGGTGGCTGGTTAAATTATTTTTAAAAAAATCTTCTGCAAAGTTTTTGCGGGCCGATTTGCCTGTGTTAAAAATTTTACCTAAACAAGAGTTTTTAAAAAACAAAAACCTTTTTAATCAAAAACCGATAGGCACAGGGTCTTATTATATAAACACCATTAAACCCAATGCTATTGATCTAAAACCAAACCCCCACTCTTTAGAGCCTGGAAAAACAGCCCTTCTGTTTAAAGTTGTGTCTGACAACACCACTCGCTATCAAAAATTACTAAAACAAGATATAGACATTAGCTTTAATAATACCGAAACCATTAAAGTTAAAGCTTTACAAAAAAATTTAAATTTTAAAATACACACAAGCCCGGGACTTTCTGTAACTTATCTGCTGTTAAATTTAAAACACCCCTTACTTTCAAAAATTTCTGTTCGAAAAGCTCTTCAAAGTAGCTTAAATATTAAAAAAATTATTCAATATAAATTACAAGGCCTTGCAACCCCCGCCAAGTCTTTGCTTCATCCAAAACATTTGTTTTTTAATACTTATTTAAAAACCACTAATTTTGACTTAAAAAAAGCCAAAGATTTTTTACACAGCATAGACCTTAAACCCTTAACTTTAAAAGTTAGCAACAAGCCTAGCTCCATTAACTTTGGAAAAATTTTAACCCAACAAATAAAACAATCTGGAATACCCGTTACAGTAAAAAGCTTAGAGTGGGGTGTTTTATACAAGGACTTAAAAAACACTAATTTTGACATTGCTTTAATGAGCTGGTCGGGCGTCATCGATCCCGACATTTATCGCATAGCCTTTCACAGCTCCGAATGGCCCCCTGGCAGAAATCGCTCTTTATACAAAAACAAAATATTAGATAAATTGTTAGAGCAGGGCATATATACCCTAAACCTAGCACAGCGAAAAAAAATATATAATAAGGTGCAAAGCATTATAGCCCAAGATGTGGCCGTCATACCCCTGTGGCACAAAAAACAAACTATTATCAGTCACAAAAGTATATTGGGACTTTCTCCCTCTTTAACAGAAAGCTTCTCTCCCTTAAAGAAAGTTTATAAAGCGACTAATTTAAAGGCACCCTAATAGAGATTAAAAAATCCAAAGACTCTAAAGCGTGTTTATTTACTGGTTTTATAACAAAATCATGCCCTTTTATAGATACCAAAGAGACCGAAGTGTCTGGCCGCTTAAACTCCATCTGTGGCAGAAAGGCTAATTTTCTATAAGGCGTAAACTTTAAAGGCTTGTTTTGATTTCCACTAGTAGCCAGGGCGGTGGAAGAAAAAGTAGTGACAATACCGATTATAATAATTAACTTACGCATAGAAAAACTCCTTGTAACACCTATCGGAAAGACTAGATGAAAGTTAACTTTATTTTTTTAAAAAATTGTAAAAAATTGTAAAAATCTTGATGGACTTTACTATGCCCCAATATAAAACACTTTTCCCGTTAAGCATTGATAACATGCAGTACACCTTAAACCTTAATAAGGAAAAGGGGGGAAACCATTTTGTAGAACCCAAAGCCATTCGCGCCCTTGTTGCGTTAATGGACATGAGTGCCACCTTAAAAGGAGCCGCCAGTCATTTTGGAGGCCCCTCTGCTTTTGCAGAAATTTTTTCTAGCCTTTTTCAATCTATGATAAGTGTCGCAAGCCAAGAAAATAAAGCCTACTTTGAAAAGTTTCATTTTGTTAATGATGCTGGCCATTGCGAAAATGCCCTTTACGCACTTCGACACTGTTATGGACAATTAAGCTTACAAAACCTAAAAGGGTTTAGAGGAAAAGACAGCGTCTTAACCGGCCATGGCGAAAATCACCTTTTTCCCGAAGGTGTATATTTAAGCAATGGCCCTTTGGGTTCAAGCTTAGCCATGGCGCAAGGCTTGGCCGTTGCGGAAAAACTCCATCAAACCAATAAGATAAGCATTGTCAGCATTTCTGACGGGGCCTGCATGGAAGGAGAAGCCAAAGAAGCTTTATCCTCTATCCCCGGCTTATATAAAAAAGGGAAAATGGCTCCCTTTATTTTATTAATTAGTGATAACAACACAAAATTATCTGGACGCATTGATGAACAGTCTTTTTCTATGCACGAAAACTTAGAAAATTTAAAAAACATAGGCTGGGAATATAAAAAAATATTAAAAGGAAATAGTCTTTTAGAGGTGTCAGAAACCATAAATGCGGCTATTGCCGACGCCATAAATAATAGTACAAATAAACCCATAGCTTTACACTTTATCACAACCAAAGGCTTTGGTACAAAAAACACGGTAGCCTCCTCCACGGGAGCCCATGGGTTTCCCTTAAAAAACCCTCACCAACTTCCCGATTTTTTAACAGAAATTTATTCACAAAAAAATAACGGAGATAACTCTACCACTGTGGTTCCCAAAGCCTTTACCCACTGGGCTTCTGATTTAATAAAAGAGTATGATAAAAAAAACAGTTCACCCACAACGCCCACCAGTGTAATTAAAAAAGAAAAAATTCAAGTAGGAATTAGCAAGGCCTTAATTAAAGCAAAACAAAAAGGCTTAAAAGTTTTTTCTGTTAGCTCTGACTTGCAAGGCTCCACTGGGTTAAAAGCTTTTCATGATAGCTTTCCCAACGACTTTATAGATGTTGGCATTGCCGAGTCCAACATGATTAGCCTAGCTGCCGGATTATCTAAAGAAGGTTTTATTCCCATCACTGATACCTTTGCTCAATTTGCCATTAGCAAAGGTTCTTTACCCTTAATAATGGCCAATTTATCACAAGCACCTGTGATTGGAATTTTCTCTCACATTGGGTTTCAAGATGCCGCCGATGGGGCCTCGCACCAAAGCTTACAATACTTGGCCTTAACTTGCAGCCTTCCAAACACAGAAGTTTATTGCCTAAGTTGCAGTGCCGAGGCCGAAGCACTAGTGCACCAAAGCATTGTGCAATTTAATACCGACCGACAAGAGGGGAAAATTCCCAAAACCTATTTGTTTTTTTTAGGTAGAGAAAACTTTTTACCCACCTATAATAACAATAATACTTATTCATTGGGGCAAGCACAGGTTATTTTTGACAACTCCGAACACTATAAAACTCAACCATTAATGATTATCAGCCTTGGACACTTGCTTCCAGAGGCTTTAGAAGCTGCTAAAAAATGGGAAGAAGATAAACAAAGTTGCATTATTATTAACCCCTCCCGCTTAGACCAATTAGACATGAGCCTGCTTACAATGACTTTAAAAAAATGCAACTACAAAGTATTAACTGTAGAAGATCATAAAAAAAATGGTGGTTTAAGTAGCTTATTTAGCCAACAGATTTTAGAAAAAATAGAACCTGGCAGCAAGCTACAGCTAAAATCTTTATATGTAAAAAATAATTTTGGAAGAAGTGCCTACTCTGCTAAAGAATTGCACCAAATTAATACTATAGATGGCCTTAGTATTTACCAACAAGGCTGTCTTTTACTATAGTTTCTTTTAGGCGATTTTTCTTGCCCTACACTATTTTTTTAAAATACGGTTATTTAACTCTTTGATTATGCTTTCTTTTATTTTTTTTAAAGTTAAAACTTTATCAGTGTAATGAAAGGCTCCATTAGCTTTTCTTTTTATAACCAGTCTTTGCAAACCCAACTCTTTCCAAACAGACATGTTAAATTGCCACTGAATAAACTCTTGCATGGATCGTAAAAACTGCCCCTTGGTGATTTTATTTTTTTCTTGCAAAGCCATTAATTGTTTATACATGGAAGACAATTCCACTTCTTTTACCTCTAAAGAAAATTGAGACATAAAATCTTTATTTTTAAACGCACTGGAGTATAAAAGCATCCAAACAGCCTCTTGACGAATATGTTTTTTCACTAAATGCATTAAAATAGTATTTTTTACTTCTTCTTTGGTTTTTTTATTTTTTATATCCATCTGCAAAAAACCATTTAAAGGCTTATGCACTTTTTTACTATCTACCCACTGGTCTTTCTCTAAAAACAAAGTGGGTAACTGGTTAGCTAAATCATTTAACAAAGCAAGGCTTGCCTTATAAGTTTTTGTAGAGCCAAGAGGCTTAAGAAATGCATCGCTTAATACTTCTTTTTTAATTTGCAATAAATTAAAAAAGAATACTTCGTAATATTGTTTTTTATTTAAAATTAATTGTTTTAATCTATATCGTATAAATAACCACTCTGTGGTTAATTGTTTTTTTTCTTTTTCACTTAAGTTTTTTTCATTAAGCTTTTCTTTTAAAAGCTGAGCTTTATTATACAAAGGTAACAAAGAAGCATATCTATAATCGTTTTTAATTAAAAAATCCGCTTTTGCTTGTTGCTTATCTTTTACAATGTTTTGAATGGGCGCTGACACTAAATAATAAAGATAGCCTGCAGAAACCAGTGCCGACAATAAGGTAGAAGGTTCATACTCGCGATCAAAAAATTTAGACTTGCTCGTAATAAACCGTGTGGGCCTAACAAAGGTATTGTGCATTAAAAAATTTATGGGAGCTATGACAAAGTTCTCGGCCTTGTCTAGCTGTAATGCTTTTTGAAATAACACTTTGCTTAACCACTGATTAGGAAGTCTAGCTGCTTGCCCCCACTTTCCCACTAAAGTAAGCTCTTTAAAGTTTGCCTTGAGGCTAGGAACTAACAAACCCGCCAATTGCTGTGTTTTTTCTAATCGCAAACTGTCTTTTATTAAAAACTGGCTGGGTTGCTTTAGGTAAGACACAATGGCCTTAGCACTTCTCTGTTTAAAACTATCTTTAAACAAATTCATGCACCGCAAACCTTGCGCTGAAGTAGTATTTAAAAATACTGTTGCTACAAAAAAATTAATAATATAAAACGATTTTTTACACATTCTATTATTTATGTGCAATTATACAGCCACAATACAGGGTAAATCTGTAACAAAATGAAACAGTTGGCTATATAAAATTCATGAAAAATAAGTTAAAATACCACTGAGTTAAAGGGGTACCATAAAATAAATATAAAAAGGCTGCTATCACAATGTATGGACCAAAAGGAATGGGCTGGCTTAGCTTCTTTTTATTAAGTAACAAAGTTAAAACTCCAAAAAGCAAACCAACAAAACTAGAAACTAAAATAATAAATGGCATAGCTTTCCACCCCAAAACCGCTCCTATCCAAGCTAACAATTTAATATCTCCTCCGCCCAAACCTTCTTGTTTTTTAAAAACAAAATATAAATATGCGGTTAGCCAAAAAAACCCCCCTCCAAATAATATTCCCAAAAAAGCATCTAGTATGTGTCTGTCGGGGTTTAGCAATCCTCCCAATAAGCCTATAACTATTCCGCCTAAACTAAAACTATCAGGAATAATCATGTGGTCTAAATCAATAAAACTAACAACTACTAAGCCAAAAGTTAAAACGAGTAGTTCTATTAAGTACCATTGAATGCCAAATTTTAAATAAACACTTGTAAACAAAGTGGCCATTAATAATTCTACTATGGGGTAACGAATAGAAATTTTTTTCTTGCAATGTCTGCAGGCTGCTTTTAAAAATATCCAAGAAAAAACGGGGATGTTATCATACCAACTAATATTTTTTTTACAGCCTGGGCAAGCACTGCGAGGTTTAATGACACTCTTGTTTAAAGGCAGGCGATAAATAACTACATTGGCAAAACTACCCCAAATTAAACCCAAAATAAAAACATACACCATATAAATATCCATCACCTACCCCCCTAAGCTAAGTCTTTTTTTGTAAAAACAAAAAAGGCTAATGTTAATAAAAAAGCACACAGTATTACCGCATAAAAACTAGCACTTGCAATAGTACTAGTGTCTGCTAATCGATTATAAATGACCTCTGACCTCCAATTAAATCTTTCTAAATTAGGTATAGCATAAAATAAGCTATCAGAAATGGATTGAAAGCGCACAAGCCCTCCCTTGGTTGAAAAATAATGAAAACTTTCTATCCAGTGACCTGTAAAAAATACTCCTATGCTAAAGCTAATGGCCAAAAAGGCTTTAGACAAACTACTAAAAAATAAAGTTAAAGAAGTTAAAACAGCGGCTTCTAAAATAATGCCATATATAGCAATGAAAAAAGGAGCAGTGACAGGAATTGACATTAAAAACATAATTCCAAACAAAACAAAGGATAAACCTAAAAGCAAAGTAACAATCACCATTAATAAACCCACAAACTTTCCCAAAATAAAAGTGCTTCGGCTTAATGGCCTTGTTAACAAAGTCATAATAGTACGGTTTTTTAATTCTTTTAGCACTAAACTGCTGCCAATAAAAATAGACAAAATCACCGAAGAAATATGGATGGCTGTTAAACCAAAATTTAAAGTGATGCGCGATTTTTCTCCAAAACTTAAATCACTTAAAGCTATACTTAACCCCATTAAAATAATAGAAAAAACAATTAAAGAGTAAAGAATTTTGTCTCTCATAATTTCTTTAAAAGTATTAATTGCCAAAATATTAATAATCATTGTTTCTCCCGTAAAATACTTACACCACTTTTAATTTTTTTTTGAGCTTAAAGCCATATTAACAAAAACCTCTTCTAGCGAAGGCCTAACCGCTTTAAATTCAAAAATTATAGCCCCTTCTTTTATTAAATTTTCTATTTTACTTTGCATTGCAGAAAGTTCTTTTAATTTTAAAATGTGTTTTTCTGAACGCAAGCTATAATGTAACTCATAGCCCGACTGATAGGTTTTTAATAACTCTTCTGTTTGGCCTTCGTATAACAATTTTGATTCTTTTAAAATTACTAAATTTTGACTAATTTTTTCTACATCATCTAACAAGTGACTACTAAAAAAAATACTTTTCCCTTTCTTAGCTGTATCTTTAATAATCTCACTAATATAATGTCTGCCATCAGGGTCAAGACCCGACATAGGTTCATCTAAAATTAATAAATCTGGATTATGAATTAAAGCCTGAGCAATGCCTATTTTTTGAAGCATTCCCTTAGAATATGAACCTAGTAATTTATCTTTAAAGGGATATAAATCCAGTTTTTTTAATAATTGATTAGACTCGCTAATAATATTAGCCGTGGACATATTGGATAATTTTCCATAAAACTTTAAAAACTCTAAACCTGTTAGATAGTTATAAAAATAAGGTCTTTCTGGTAAAAAACCTATTTTCTGTTTCACAGACAAAGATAATTTATGCTGATTAAAAAAAAGTATTTTGCCAGAGTCGGGAATACATAAGTCTAAGATACACTTTATCGTTGTGGTTTTTCCAGCACCATTGCCCCCTAAAAAACCAGTCACCACTCCCTCTGGAACACTAAAACTTAATCCACTTAATACTTTTTTATTTTTTTTATAAAAAGAAGTTTTATAAGTTTTATGTAAATTAAAAATTTTTAAAGCAACCACCAAAAGCCTCCTGAAATGACAAAACTACAACACTTAACTCTAACTACTTTAGCTTAATATAAAATATCTTCTGTTGTATAGAGAAATTTTATTATATCTAAAAAGATTATAATGGATAAACATCAAATATATTCTTATTTTTATACTCTAAGGCCAAAGTAATCACTTCGGCCACCGAATCTTCAGTAATACATGGAACAGAATATTCAATACAGCTACGACGAATACCCCGCCCGGAACTGTGCAGCTCTTGCCCCGAAGGAGTATTAATTACTAATTGGATTTTTTGAGAGCGAATGCGGTCAATACAATGGGGCTTAGGTTCTGTAATTTTATTCACAAAAAGAACATTTTGTATGCCTTTATCTATTAAAAACTGCGCAGTTCCTCGGGTAGCTGACAGCGTATAGCCTAAGTTCTGTAATTTTTTTATGGGTGTTAGCATTTTATTTTTGTCTTTGTCACGCAAAGATAAAAACACCTCCCCCGATTTAGGCAGTTTTATATAAGCCGCTTCAAAGGCTTTAAACAAAGCTTCTGAAAAAGTCTTACCCCTTCCCATAACCTCGCCTGTGGATTTCATTTCTGGACCTAAAACCGTATCCACTCCAGAAAATTTATTAAATGGAAAAATTAAGGCTTTAATACAAACATGCTTTATGTCTCGCCAAGATGTATTTAATAAATCTGTAGAAAGGTTTTTTTTATCATGCCCCAACAATGCTTTTGCCCCTAAATCCATAGTATTGCCCCCAATGGCTTTAGTCATAAATGGCAAGCTGCGAGAGGTTCTAGGATTAGCTTCTAAAATATAAATGGTATTATCTTTAATAGCTAATTGAATATTTAAAAAACCTTGAACGCCTAAGGCTGTTGCTAACTGCTTACTAATGGCTTCTACTTTATCGCACATAGCTTTCTTTAATCGTTGGGGAGGAAGTATGCTCATGCTATCCCCACTGTGAACACCTGCAAACTCAATATGCTCCATAATGCCCACAAGAAAACTCCAATCCGTTCCGACAATTAAATCTACATCTAACTCTAAAGCATTTTCTAAAAATTGATCAACCAAACATAAATTATTTTTCGAAATATGTTCTTTGTATTTTAAAAAATACTGACTTAATTCTTTATCATTATGCACCACTCGCATACGCTTGCCACCTAGCACATAGCTGGGCCTGCAAATTACAGGATAAGTAATTGTGCTAACAAACCCTAAAGCCTCCTCTGCACAAGAAACCATTTTAGACTTTGAAATATTTAAACCTAATTGATGACAAATTTCTTTAAAAAATTTTCTGTCTTCTGTATTTTTTAAGGTTGAAATAGAAGAGCCTAAAGGTTTGCAAAATTTACCTAAAGGTTCTGCTAAGTTTAAAGCGGTTTGCCCTCCGCATTGATAAACAAAAGACTGTGGTTTAAGCAAATAAAATAACTCCGAAGTATGCTCCTCTAGCAAGGGTAAAAAAAATAAACAATCTGCCGTGTCATAATCGGTCGAAACGGTTTCGGGGTTAGAGTTAAGCATTACTATTTTTTTATTTTCTTTTTGTAAAGCCTTTAGTGTTTTTACACAATTGTAATCAAACTCAATACTTTGCCCAATTCTATTAGGTCCTCCACCTATCATCACAATAAAATCTTTAATAGATTGCAAACCTTTTCCTTTATCTCCCTCGCCCCAATAAGACAAATAATAATAAGGGGTGGACGAAAAAAACTCCCCAGCACAAGTATCAATATTAAAACAACCTGGGTGGATGTTATTTTTCCAACGGTATTGTTGTATTTTTTTTGTGGTGTTTAATTCTGTGCCTTCTAATAACTTTGCTAAAGTAAAATCAGAAAAACCTTTTCGCTTGGCTTTTAAAATTATAGAATTGGCTTGTTTAGAATCTTTAGTAAACGGATGTTTACTACTTATGCCTGCCTCTTTAATTTCTTTCTCTACATCTACTAAATTTTGTATTTGATCTAAAAACCACGGAGTAACATAGGTGCTTTGATACACCTCCCTTACAGAAAGCCCCTCTCTAAACGCTTGGGCAATGTGATAAATTCTATTACTGCTGGGCCTAGCTAATTTTTTTTTAGAAAATATAACTTCTGGAAAAGCTTCAGGGTACTCCTCTAAAGAAAGCAAGGCAGATTGCAAGGCTTCTTGAAAGGTTCTTCCCACCCCCATGGCCTCGCCCACACTTTTCATTTGCGTGCTTAGTTCGTCTAAAGCTCCTGCAAATTTATTAAAATTAAAATAAGGAACTTTAACAACAACATAATCTAAGGCGGGTTCGTAACAAGACAGCGTAGTTTTTGTAATATCATTGGGAATTTCGTTTAAGGTATAACCCACAGCTAATAAAGCTGCAATTTTAGCAATAGGAAACCCCGTGGCCTTACTAGCCAAGGCAGAAGAGCGACTCACCCTAGGGTTAACTTCAATAACTACTCTTTCACCAGTGTTAGGGTTTACTGCAAATTGAATATTGGCTCCACCAGATTCTAAACCTAAGTAATCAATAATTTTATAAGCTTCGGTGCGCATTTGTTGATAAGCAAAGTCCGATAAAGTTTGTTGAGGGGCAACGGTAATGCTATCCCCCGTATGAATTCCGCAAGGGTCTAAGTTTTCAATGGAGCACACCACAACAAAAGTTCCCTGTGAGTCTCTCATAATCTCTAATTCAAATTCTTTCCACCCATAAATGCTTGGCTCAACCAACACTTCCGAGCTGGGGCTTTCGTGCAAAGCACTAGCTAATTTTAGTTTATATTCCTCTAAGGAGTGGCATAAACCGCCACCGCCTCCTCCCAAAGTATAATTGGGTCGCAGGATTACGGGAAATTCTAAAGTCTTTATTTTTTCCATACCTTCGACAAAGCTACGAACCATAAAGTTTTTGATCGACCTTGCTCCAACAGTTTTTAAAGCTTTGTCAAATTTTGCACGGTCTTCGGTGAGTTGAATAAGCTCAATGCTAGAACCTAATAATTCGATGTTAAGTTTTTTAAATATTCCTGTTTTATCTAAACTTAATGCTAAATTTAAGGCGGTTTGTCCTCCAAGACTTGCAATAACTGCGTCGGGCTTTTCTTTTTCTAAAATTTTAGAAACAAAGGCTATAGTTAAGGGTTCAATGTACACTCGGGTAGCCAAGTGTGCATCGGTCATAATAGTTGCGGGATTGGAGTTAACTAAAATAACTTCAAAACCTTCGGCCATTAAAGCTTTGCAAGCTTGAACGCCAGAATAATCAAACTCACAAGCCTGGCCTATGGCTATGGGCCCGCTACCTATAATAAGTATTTTTTTAAGGTCTTTTCTTTTTGGCACTCTATAGAAAAACTTAGCACAATAAAAGGCTTGGGGACAAGTTGCCCCGCCTTACTTTTACTAACCAATGGGCAGTTTTTAAACATTAATTTCGCTCCAAGACCAATGGACAGTTTCTATCTATTAATCTGGACTAAGTACCACTGCCCATTAAAACACAAATGCCTTACAATTTTTTAATGAGCAAAAAATTTTATGTTTTTATCCTTCTTTGTAATCTGGCACTAGCAATACCCCTCTTAAAGCCTTTACAAGCAAAAGAAAAAACCATCTTTCATTCATTAAAATATAATTGGAATTTAACAGAAACCAATGATTATTTACAGCCACCTAATTATAACAAAAAAAATATAGGTGACTTGTCTAAGACAGTAAATGCACTAATTAGCGTAAAAGATTTAAAAAATAAAATTAATAACTACATATGCAAACCACAACACTTAAAACCAACAAAAAAGCAGTTAGCACTATCTAAAAAATTACAAAAACGCTTACAAAGCACTAATGTAGATGCTGGACACAAAACACAAATCTTAACTAATGGAAAAAAATCTAAATACAGCATTGTGTTAATGCACGGCTTATATATGAGCCCAAACCAAACACGCCGACTAGCTAATGCCTATAAAAAACTGGGGTTTAATGTTATCAACCTGCGGTTACCTGGGCATAAAGAAAAGCCATACACAAATTTAAAGTCTGTGACATGGAAAGATTGGGATAAAAAATTAAAAAGTACATTAAAAATTGCAAAGCAACTGGGAGAAAAAATCATAGTATCTGGTCACTCTACAGGAGGCTTGCTGGCCCACAAAGCGGCCTTAGATTATGCCCACGCACCCAACACACACACTGCTATTTCTGGGGTTTTAACTTTTTCGCCATCTTTACGAGTAAAAACGATAAATCGATTGGGAACTAGTATTGGTGCTTTATTTAATTTGGAATCTAATTTTAATTGTACCTACATGCCAGCCAAAACAGGAACTCAAGCCGGTGCATTAGCGGACTATATTCAAGATAAATACTCGGAAAACCATTTTTATGAAGAGGGCATAGAAGGCGCGATGTCTGTTTTTGAAGAGCAAGAGCTAATGATAAAAAATATATACCAGCCCTTAAAAAAATTAAATATTCCTATGCTAAATATAGATTCACCCAGTGACCGAGTTGTGGATACTAGTTATAGCAAAACTACTTTTGAATATTTAAAAAAGAAAAATACTTTATATTTAACAGAGGAGGATTGTTTTATCTCTACCCATATGACAACACCTTCTTTAATAGCTCCAGGTTTTTCTATACAAAAAAACCCCACCCCTGCTACCTGCAATAAAAATATAGGAAAACAAAAAAATAGTTTTATAAATAATCTAATAAAAAATCGTTTTAAATCAGAACCTCCCAAAATTTTATCTAAAAAATGTCTAAAAAAATATTTAAAACAAAAAATACAGTTTTTAGATTTTATTGATAAAAATTTTCCGGAAAGATGTAACTAAGCTAAAAATTTATCAACACACCAAGGCAATAACTTTACTGCATCCTCGGGGCCAGGGCTATGCTCGGGGTGAAATTGTACTGCTAAAAATTTTTTTTCTTTAGAGAAAATTCCCGCCACACTTTTGTCATTTAAATTAATGTGACTAATTTCAACACCTTTAGGCAAAGTATTTTTTTCAATAGCGTAACCGTGGTTTTGACTGCTCATATAAATTTTTTTTTGTAAAAAATCTTCTATGGGGTGGTTACTACCTCTGTGCCCAAATTTTAATTTATAAGTTTTTGCCCCCAAAGCTAATGCTAAAATTTGACAGCCCATACAAATACCAAAAATGGGAACTTTCGATGATAAAAAATCTTTTACCGCTGCAACAGATTCTTTTTGATGTTCAGGGTCGCCCGGCCCATTGGATAACACAATCATGTCGGGCTTAGTTTTTAAAATTTTTTCTGCACTATAGTTATATGGATATACCACCACCTCTTTAAAGAGATTTTTTAAAAGATGTAAAATGTTGGTTTTGCAACCCATGTCTAATACAGCCACTTTGTTAAAGCGTTTTGTATTTGTGCTTTCGGCCTTAGCAATGCCGTTTTCTTTATTGCAAGAATGCTCAAAATGATAGGCTTCCTTGCAAGAAGTCATCTTAGTATAATCAACAGTATTTACTGTTTTATTATTAACAATTTGTTCTTTGGCAAAATCTTCCAAACTTTTTTTGCTTTTTAAATACTGTGTTTCACTAAAAACACAAGCCCACTGCA
>JAAOIK010000008.1 GCA_015163855.1 Pseudobdellovibrionaceae bacterium | reverse complement strand
TGGAGGCTAGGTTTTCGCTACTTTTTTTTACAAGAACTGTGGAGGCTTGTACTTCTTTTTTTGTTTGTGAAGAAAGTAGGCGAGGGGCTATTTCTGTTAAGGCGGCGCTTTCTTGTCCAATTTTAATGGCCAAAGAAAGTTCGGGAATGCGCTCTTGAGTAATTGCCCTTTGAATAGTGTTCATCTCGGTTAAAGATTTCCAGCCTAAAAAACTGGCTATAAAGATAAGACCCACAAATATAAATAGACCTAGGTACATTTGGGCGCCAATAGTCCAGCGTATAGATAGTTTTGAAAGTAGGCTTTTAAGTGACGGCATAGTATGGCGGGCTTGTCAGTTGACCTTAAACCTCTTGCTATCTTTACAGCCATGGGGTTTTTGTGGCAAGCCCTTATAAGGGGTATGAACTCTTGACAAAGTAGGCCTTCCCGTGGCAAAACTTTCTTTGGCGGAAGGCGCAAAAACTGAGGTTAAGCAATGTATGCAGTTATAAAAACAGGCGGAAAACAATATAAAGTGCAAGCTGGTGAGTCGGTGTGGGTAGAAAAAATAGAGTCTGACACTGGAAAGTCTTGTAATTTTGAAGCTTTGTTGGTTTCTGCAAAAGGTGAAGTTTTTGTAGGAAGCCCTACGGTGAAAGATGCCAGTGTTAGTGCCGAAGTTCGTCGCCACTTTAAAGCTCCTAAAATTTTAGTATTTAAGAAAAAAAGAAGACAAGGTTATCGCCGTCTTAATGGACATCGCCAGCCAATGACAGAGTTATTTATAAAAGAAATTACCTCTCCTAATGGTGAGGTTGCAAAAGCTGCTAAAAAAGCGAAGAAAACCGCTTAGTAAGTAAGGAGATTTGGTATGGCATCAAAGAAAGCCTCAGGTAGTACCCGAAATGGTCGTGATTCACAAAGTAAACGATTAGGTGTAAAAAAGTTTGGCGGGCAACAAGTAAGGCCTGGCATGATTTTAATTAGACAGCGGGGAACCAAAGTATTACAAGGTGCCAATGTAAAAATGGGCCGTGACCACACTCTATATTCTGTTATTGAAGGTCGTGTGCAATTCGAAAGAGTTAGCAAAACTAAATTACGCATTGCTGTTTATCCCCAAGACCAGTTTAAAAAAGCTGTAGCTTAAAAATAGTCTTTAATTAAATGTCCTTTATTGATGAAGTTAGTATTACCGTTGCCTCTGGCTCTGGCGGGTCTGGTGCGGTAAGTTTTCGTCGCGAAAAACATGTCCCTCGCGGTGGTCCTGATGGAGGAGATGGAGGCCGTGGCGGCGATGTGGTTTTTTCTGTAGACCATAACATGCGCTCCTTGTTGAATTATCGCTTTACAAAATTTTATTCAGCAGACTCTGGCGGCAAGGGCGGCGGACAACATAGCCAAGGTGCCGACGGAAAGCCGTTGGTTTTAGAAGTTCCTCCCGGAACTATAGTTAAAGACGAAAACCAGCGCATTTTAGTAGATTTAAGTGACCAATCTAAGGTGATTTTGCTAGGGGGAGGTCGCGGAGGAAAGGGAAATTCTTTTTTTAAAACTAGCGTTAACCAAGCGCCAAGGCACGCTCAGCCAGGGGAACCAGGAGGCTCTTTAAAAATTAATTTAGAGTTAAAACTAATTGCCGATGTGGGTTTATTGGGTTTTCCTAACGCAGGAAAGTCTACCTTTTTGTCCGTGGTATCTAAGGCTCAGCCAAAAATTGCAGATTATCCGTTTACCACTTTAAAACCACAATTGGGAGTTGTGGGTTGGAGAGAAAAATCTTTTGTATTAGCCGACATTCCAGGGTTAATTGAAAAGGCCGCACAAGGTAAAGGTTTGGGGTTTCAATTTTTAAGACATGTGGAAAGAAATCAAGTGCTACTACACTTAATTGATGTTAGCGAGTTTGCAGAAAGGCCCGCTTGGCAAGCCTACGAAGCCTTAAATGCAGAATTATCAGAGTATGATAAGCGGCGACAAAGTACAAATGTAGAACATAAAAAGCTAAGCCAACGGCCACAAATTATTGTACTCAGCAAAGTGGACTTAGCTACCAACTTAGAAGAATTAAAAAAACCATTTTTAGAAAAAGGCTTGTTAGTGTTCGAGGTATCCTCTATGACAAAGTTAGGTATTTCTAAATTATTAGACCACATTGCTAAAGTGTTAGAATTATAAAAAGGCAGTTTATGAAGAAACAAAATATTGGTATTTTTGGAGGGGCGTTTAACCCTCCTCACGAAGGTCACTTACAAAGCTTACGGTGTGTTGCCAAAGCTACGGACTTAAACAAAATACTTGTAGTGCCTTATTACCAAAGCCCCCAGGGGAAATCATTAAGCAACGCTTTGCCAACAGACCGATTACACATGTTATCGCTGTTATTGTCTAAAGAAAAAAGCATGAAGGCAGAGGCTTTTGAAATAAAACAAAAAAGCATTAGCTACACCTATTTAACCATAGAAGAATTTCGAAAAAAAAATGCAGAAGCTAATTTATTTTTAATTATGGGAGTAGATTCTTTCGAAACCTTTAGCTCGTGGAAAAACTTTGAACAAATTTTAAATCATGCCAATGTTGTTGTAACCACCCGCGCAGGAGTATCTTTTTCTGATTTAAAAAATTACATTCCCTCAGAAATAAAAGCATATATAATGGAAGACATTAACTTTGCACCAGAACAGCCCGCAAAAAAAATAAAAAAAGTTTTATTAGCCACAGGAAAGCACTTGTATTTTTTAGAAGTACCTTCGGTGTTTGCATCTTCTACAGACTTAAGGAGTTTTATTTTTGACAAAAAAACTTGCCCTCAACATTTATCAAAAGATATTTTTTCTTATATTGAGGAACATAATTTATATTTAGAAAAATGCAGAAAAGTGGTGGACCTAAAAGCCTTTACTGTTTTTTGTTCACAGTTTTTAACTCAACAGGGCGGGGTTGGAACTTTGGCCTTTAATCTGCCCAAAGAAAACAGCTTGTCTGATTTTTCTATAATTAGCTCGGCAGACAATAATAAAAAAGTTAATTTTTTAGCAGAAACTTTAATACAAGGGGTTTTAAAAAACTACGGGGTTAAACCTCAATATGTGGAGGGTTTGGCCGAGGGGCGCTGGGTTATTTTAGATTACGGGTTTTTAGTTATTCATTTATTTCACGAACCTATGCGTGGAAAATATTATATGGAAGAGCTTTGGAAGGATTGCGAAGAGATTAAATAGGTAAAGTTTTTGCACTTGTAGCGAGTGCTTAAAGAAAATTTGTTAAAACTCTTGCCTGTGTTGCGACACTGTCCGATTTGTGGGCAATTTTTTTCTTTAGTGAGCTTTGCCTGCCCAAGCTGTCGAGAAAAATTATTTTATAGCATTTGTCCTTCTAAGGCCGAAACAAACTTGCCCTTTCCGGTGTATAGCTTGTGGACATGGGGAAAGTTAGACCATTTTATTTCTTTTTTTTTGTACTCTTTAAAGGGTGCGGGCAATTCGTGTTTTTACAACAAAGTTGCAAAAGAATGTTTTTTTCACTTTTCTTTTTTAAAAAAATCAGTAATTTATATACCAGCAGCAGGAAGAGAAAAGAAATTAGACCACGCAGGGCACTTTGCAAAAGCTTTGGCCGACACTACTGGCAAGCCTTCTATTTTTTTAAACATTTTGCATCGACAAAAAAAACAAAAACAAAAAAGATTGTCTAAAGCAGAAAGAATAAAAAGCACAGTAACTTTAAAAGAAGCAGCAACAAAAGAAGATTTAAAAAAATGGAATACAAAAAATATTATTTTTGTTGATGATGTGTTAACCACCGGCAGCACGGCCTTGGCAGCCTATAAGGCACTAGACTGCCCAAAATCATTTTGTGTTTTAGTTCTAGCCTATCGACCTAAAATTCGATAAACTTTTAAAATGATTGTAAGACTAGTTTTACTGTGCGCCATTGTATTTTTTACCCCTCTTACAGAAGCAAAGTCTTTTAGTACTTTAGAAAAACTTTTAAATTCTTATGTAAAATCTAACGGAATAAAAATTTTTTTATTAAAAAAAGAAACCCAAAAATTATTAGGAACTAAGTCTGCTCATAAAGCTTACTTATATATTAAGCACAAAAGAATAAGACTTACTTACTTAAAGCCCGCAAAGGCAGAAATTATTTTTAATAAAAAAGATTTGTGGATAATTAACAAAAGAGCCATTAAGCACACCAACAAAAAAGCTTTGTGGTCGCAAATTCCTTTAATTCAATTATTTAGCTTTAACTTAGATTTAAAAAATTATTTTTTTATCAGATGGAGTGAAAACAAATTTAATGTGAGAGTTTACACTTTAAAGGCAAGGCTACCTTCTTTAAGAAACAAGATTAAAGATTTTCGCATAATTATTAACACGAAAGAAAAGAAGATCATAAAAATTTCATATAAAGACGATATAGAAAACCTTACGGAGTATCAATTTTTAAAAACGACATTTAAGCAAAAAATAAAAGATAGTTTTTTTAACTTTCGGCCCAAAAAATCAGCAAAAGTTATTAGGCTATAAACTTTTGTTTAATTTTAAAAATTTTTTATTAAAATTATTAAGATTATTGAGAAAAGTTATAAAGCTCTTTGTAATTGCGGCCTTGTTCGTTGATGTCTAATCCATATCCAACAATAAATCGGTCATCAACGGTGTACCCAGTATAATCAGAACTAATTGCTAATTCTCTTCGCGTAGGTTTATCAAACAAAGTGACCAGCTTTATACTTTTTGGATAACTTAAGCTTAAGTGGTTTTGTAAAAAATAAATACTGCGGCCTACATCAAGCACGGTGGTTACAATTAAAATATTTTTATTTCTTATATTAATAAAAGCATCTTTTATAACTTTTACGCTTTCGTTAGGGGGGGAGCTTAAAAATACAAAGTCTAATTCTTGTGGTAGAGAAATTTCTTTCATTAAATCTACACAAAACATAAAATGACTTTTTAAAGGACAAATAATAGATAACTTTTCGCCTTCAAAATCGTTTTCAATTTCTCTGGCTAATTTTTTAACAGTGTCTTTAATGCTGTCTTGAGAAATGCTGGGAACTAGTTCTGATTTTAACATATTATACTGCCTTTAGTGCTTGGGTTAGGTGGGTTAGTGCCACAAGTTCTTTTTTGTATGGAAACTGTTTAGATAAATTTGTCCAAATAATTATAGCCTGCAAGGTTTGTTTATTTTTATAATAGGCATGAGCTAATTGAAAAGGAATAATATATGAATGAGGGTCTTGGCTATTTAAATATTTAAAAATAGAAATAGCTTGGCTGTATTGTTTTAACTCAATAAGAACTTGGCCCAAAGCTATAAAAGTATTTTTATCTTTTGGGTTAAGGCTAAGGGCTGTTAAATAGTATTTAAGGGCTACCTGTGGCTGTTTATATTTAGAATAAATATAAGCAAGCTCTTGATATTTTTGCACAACTTCGTTTTTTAGAGGAAGAAGGCTGGGGTTTTGTTGTGCTTTAGCCTGAACAGCTTTTGCAAAATACACTTTTGCGTTTTGGTACTGGCCTAAATCATTGTACAACACACTAATAGCAAAGGCAGCTTCTGCACAGGTTGGTTGTGCTTTTAAAATTTGTTTATACTGTTCAATACTCTCTTTAAAGGAACCCCTTTGGTGCAAGGCTTGAGCTTGTTGCAAAGCTTTAACAGGCCGCGCGGGCATTGGGTTTTTTTGGGTATAGCCAGTGTTCGCAGCGGTACTAGAAAAAGGGGTTCTTTTATGAAAGCTACTGTGCGGTGTGGTTTTTTGTAACATAGGTAAATTTTATAAGTTTAACAATGTCTTTAGTCTACCAACTTCAGAACTTTTTGGAAAGCGGCGGCGCAATTTTTTATAGTAATAAGTCCAGTTGTCATAGCCGGCTTTATAAGTGCTTAAAGTAGCCTTAAATAGCAAAGGAGCCGAGGAGTGGGCCCGACTGATTTTTTGAAATCTTTTAGAGGCCGCTTTAAATTTTTTTTGTTCAAAATAAAAATTGGCCACATACAGGGCTTTTTTAAATAAAAGGCTTTGAATTTTGGCTATATATTTTTTAGCATCTTTTGCCAAAGGGTTTTTGGGATAAGAAATAATAAAATTTTGAAACTGTAAAATTGCTCTGGGAGCATTGCTTAAATCACGCTGATATTTTTCGGGTAGTTGTCGGTATAGACTAAGTGCTTTTTTATATTGAAATTGTTTTACTAAGGGGCTTTTAGAAAAAATTTGTAAACCTTGGTTGTATTCTAGCTCGGCTTGTGCAAATTCTTCTTTTTTAAAACTAATTTCTGCAAGTTCCCATTGTGCAGAAGCTTTAGCCGAATAAGGAGCTGTGGAGTTAATAATATTTTCTAGCTCTTTTCTGGCTTCTATATATTGCCCACTTTTACTTAAATATTGCGCTTTTTTTAAAAGGCCTTGGCTTGTACTTGTGTCAAAGCTGTGGGAACATGCGCTTAAAATAATACTAAGAATAAGTAGTCGAAAAAACATATTAGTATATTTATCTGTGGGTTGGTAGAAGTCAATAATTAGTGCTTTTATAAGGGGCAGTATGTGTATTTTTTGTCAGATAGTTGCTGGTAAATCTCCCAGTTACAAGGTGTGGGAGGATAGTAAGCACCTTGCTTTTTTATCCATTTTTCCCAACACCAAAGGGGTTACTGTTTTGGTTACTAAAGAACATTATTCTAGTAACTTTACCAAGCTGCCCACTAAGGTAAGAGAAGATTTAATAGCGGCTAGCGCAAAAGTATCAGACTTGCTGGTAAAAGCTTTTCCCTCTGCTGGCCGATGCGCCTTGGTGTTTGAAGGTTTTGGAGTAAATCATATTCATGCCAAACTATTTCCTTTGCACGGAACTAATGATGAAAAATGGAAACCTATTTCTTCGGGCAGAAAAGATTTTGTAACCAATTACGAAGGTTGTGTATCCACCCATGACGGAAATTTAATGGACAGTGCAACTTTACAAAAGTGGGTAGAGCAAATTAAATCTGTAGGTTAAAGTGGCCTTAAGAAATATCTGTGTTAAAGCGATATAAGTAAAAATTAATTAAGCTAATTTTTAAAATATTAGCCACGGGAATAGCAATGATCATTCCCAGCACGCCTCCCCATTGAGAGCCAATGATGATTGCGATAATTACAATAGCAGAGTTAAGGCCCACGGCGCGAGCCACAAGCCACGGAATAAGTAGCACCATGTCTACTAGTTGCGCTAACGAGTAAACTAATATTTGTGTGCCTATATAAAATCCAGAATAACCTTTTACAAAAGAAATAACAACAGGAGGGAGCATACCAATAATAGGCCCAATGTAGGGAATTAAGTTGGCAATGGCGGCGAAAATAGCAAGAAATAAAGCTTGAGGTGTGCCAAGTATCACAAGGCCTGCCCAAACAATTATGCCAACAATGACGGCTTCTAAAATACGCACTTGCACAAAGTTAGTTAAGTGTTTGTTAATTTGTTCTTGAATATTAACCCACATTTCAAATAAATTATTGGGTAATAGTTTAAATAAAAACAAAATCAATTTATTTCCATCGATTAAAATAAAAAAGGTAAAAAGAGGCACCATGATAAACATGGTGGTAAGCTGTGTAACATTACTTATAATCACTTGTGTCCAGCCAGTAATTTGTTGTGCCGATGTATTGGGCAGAGGTAATTTAACGGGAATATTAAACAGCGAGGTTAAATATAATTCTGCCCTTTGTGTTAAGTCTTGAAGCCCCTGAATATAGCTAGGCAGCTCTGCCTTTAGTTGTATAAAGTTGTTAGATAAAATTGGACTAATATATAAAGCTCCAAGAAAGCCAAGAAGCCCTATAATACAAAAAATTAGCATTACCGAAACGGGTTGGTTTAAGCCCAGGGGCTGTAGCCATTTTAATATGGGTTTTAAAAGGTAACTTAAAACTAAGGAAAGCAGTAAATAAATAAATAAACTACTTACAGTGTATAGCGCCACAAGAAAAAAAGACAGCGTGAATAAAAAAATAATAGTTTGAAAAAAATATCTTTTGTTTATAGACATATATTACAAATGCGTTTGTGTTATTTGCATTATGCGAGTGCTTAAAATTTCATTGAAATTTAACAATAACTGCATGGCAATTTTAGGTTTACAGGAAGTCATTTGTTCTATGTCGGCCTTGAATAAACTAAGCAAGATAGTTTTTTTTATGCTAGTGGCGCTAACTACTCTTGTTCCTGTTTTTTGATATAAATTGGTTTCTCCAAAAAAAGATCCTGCGGGTAAAATACTAATGTCTGTATTTGTTAAATTGGATTCAGCCTTTGCTTCTTTATAGTGAACTTTTACATTTCCTTCTAAAATGATATAGGCTGCATTGCCCGAGCTGTCTTGTTGAAATATATTTTCTTCTGCTTGATAAGTGCGCTTGTGAAGGTTTTTTAATAAGTAATAAATTTGACCACTGCTTAAGTTTTTTAATAGCTCACACTGTTGTAAACTATGGATATAGATAGCCTCTTTTTGGTAGAGGGCATTGTTCCACAAACTTTTAATCATAGTTCCCATAGAATATCGAGACTGTGAAAATTTGTAAAGAATAAAAACTTTTTGCGAACCCACCCTGCTTGACCTTGGTCTTGCACCAAAGCCCAGTCAGTAGTTAATTTATTAATTTTTAATAATCGCACAGAAGAAAGCGTAAAAAGCACAGGGCTGCTAAGGTTAGGGGTTAGGTGTAAAGAAAGTTTAGGGTTTAAGCTAATCGCTTGTGGCTGAAAGTAAAAGCGGTATTGTTTTTTAGTGGCAACAACGCAAAAGCTACTAAAGACAATCAAGCTTATCCAGTATTTAAAAGTTAATGTGTTTTTTTTATAAACGGACACCAAAGCTTTAAATAAAAATAGCAACAGGCACAATACTAAAAGGCTTGGGCTAAGGTTCCAAGGGCTATTTAACTGCGGCAGGTTAAAGGCTTTTGGTATTTGTTTTGTAGACAACATTTTTTGTTGAACCTCTTTTAGCAGGCTGCTTACTTCAAGAGGGTTGTTAGCGATTTTAGAAGCTTTATATAGGTTTCCTAAGGCTAAGTTATAGTCGCTTTTTTGAAAAGCCAGCTGAGCGTCTTTTAATAAAGGGGAAAGCGTATTTGTCATCTTTGTTTTTGCTTTTTTATAGTAGAAAGCATATAAATAGGGTGAAAGATTACTGTTCTTTTTGTTTATAACTATATCAATAAGGAATTATATGTTAAATGTCAAAAATCTGTCTAAAAAATCTAACCAGCTAATAGAAGAATTAGTAGCAACAAAGTTAGAGGAAAATAACGACATTCAAAATATAAAGTCCGCAGAAGAAGGCAAAGCGGTTTCTTACAAAAAGGCTTTAGAAGAATTGGGTAATGTGCGGGGGCGCCCATTGTTTTACCCGTATTTATCTGCAGGTAAAGGAAAGGGCCCTTTTGTAGAGTTAATGGACGGTTCTGTTAAATTAGATTTAATTAATGCCATAGGGGTTTATTTATTAGGGCACAACTCGCCAATCTTATTAAAAGCTGGTGTAGAGGCAGGTTTAGAAGATGCGATTATGCAAGGAAATTTACAAATAAGCCAAGGCTATTATAAGCTGGCTAGTAAATTAAAAAGCATTGCCTCTAAAAACAGCAGGCTTGAACATGTTTGGATAAGTCCCTCTGGTGCAATGGCTAATGAAAATGCGTTAAAAATTTGCCGACAAAAAAAATCACCAGCTAAAAAAATTATTGCGTTAACCGCCGCCTTTGCAGGAAGAACAACATTCATGGCAGAAATTACCGATAACCCTGCATATAAACAAGGCTTGCCCGCATATGACGAAGTGTTAAGAGTTCCTTTTGTTTCTAGCTATTCTCTTGCACAATGCGAGGCAAACCCCAAGTTGTTAAAGCAAGAGGCCGACAAAGCTTTAGCAGAATTAAAAAAACAAGTTAACGATAACCCGGGCGATATAGCGGCCTTTATGTTTGAATTAATTCAAGGAGAGGGTGGTTTTAAAATAGCAACGCGAGATTTTTGGGTTCCTCTTTTAGAATTTTGCCAAGAAAAGCAAATACCGGTGTGGGTCGACGAGGTACAAACTTTTTTACGCACAGGAGAATTTTTTGCTTTTGAAAAATTACAATTAGGAAAATATATTGATGTATGCACTGTTGCCAAGGCCGTGCAGGTAGGAGCAACTTTTTACACTAAAGCGATGAACCCAAAACCAGGGTTAATTGCCGGAACTTTTGCTAGCTCTTCGGTGGCTTTGTCTGCAGGCTATGCCACCTTAAATTACTTAGAAAAAGAAAACTGTTTAGGAAAGGGCGGTGCAATCGACCGCATTAATACAGAAATGACCGACGCACTAACGGCCTTGTCTAAAGGAAGTTGCAAAGGCTTAATATCTGATATTGGAGGCATGGGGCTAATGATTGCGCTAACTCCTTTAGATGGGTCTAAAGAAAAAACTTTGGCTTTACTAAAAACACTATATAAAAATGGATTAGTTGCTTTTAGTTGCGGACATGGCCCTTATCGATTACGCTTTTTATGTCCAGCCATTTTAACGACCGAGCATATTCAATTAGCAGTTTCTATTTTAGAAAAATCATTAACAGAAGTGTCTAATAGCTTTTAAGGATTTTAGCATGGTATTTATTGTGCGCATTGCAGAGCCCAAAGACGAAGAAGATATTTATAATTTAGCGCAATCGGCGCAATTATTTAATTTACCAGCAGACAAAGATGCTGTGAAAGATCTTATTGCTTTAAGTAAAAAAACGGCAACTAGTGATTTACTGCCAAAAACAGAAGCGCAGTATGTATTTGCTTTAGAAAATTTAGAAACAAAAAAAGTGATTGGTACGGGGCAAGTTAAAGCACAAAAAACTCACGAAGAAAGAGCCAACTACACTTTTAAAATTTTACAAGCAAAAAAAGAAAGTCATTCTTTGGGAATTTCTGTAGATCATAAAAAACTAAAACTAATAGCCGACTGGGAACCTTTAACAGAGTTGGGAGGGCTGGTAATAGAACAAAGTTTTCAAGGATCGCCTTATAGCTTGGGAAAATTATTAAGCTTTGCAAGGCTGTTTTATATTGTTCAATTTTCAAAACGATTTAACGAAAGGCTTTATGTAGAAATCGCTCCAAAGTCTAATGCCTTGTGGGAATCTTTATCTTCTAAATTTATTCCACTAACTTATAAAGAGGCGGATGTAAAAAGCAAAGAAAACCAAGAATTTTTTTCTGCCCTTTTGCCAAAAGAAGACATTTACTTAACCTTGCTTTCCAAACAGGCACAAAAAGACATTGCACAAGCACCAGCCAAAAGCTTGCCGGCTATGAAACTATTAGAAAAAGCAGGCTTTGTATATAGCGACGAAGTAGACCCCTTTGACGGGGGAATTTGTTTGCGAGCGCAAATTAAACATCTATTTTTTTATAATAGTATTTTTCAAACTACTATTTATAGTATGGATGACTTAAACAAGGTTGATAAAAATTCAGAAGACACCGATAAAAAATTTTTTGTATCCGTGGGCGATGCTAAAAGTTTTCGATGTGTTTTAATTCGACCATCTAAAGTATTTTATGTTAACTCTAAAGTACAAATTTGTTGTGAAAAAGAAATTTTAAATGCATTGCAGGTTAAAAGCGGAGAAAGCGTTACGGCTTTTTCTTTATAACAAAACTTGATTAGACAAAGGGGTTGTATGAAAAATTTAGAAATACCTTATAAAGGATTTTATTTTAATTCAAAGTTTCACGCGATAAAAAATTTTGACGATCAGTGGGAGGTGCGCTCCCCCTCCAATTTAGAAGACACAGTAATGCGGGTTAGCAGCAATAAAAGTTTGTTAAAAGAGGTGTGTGTTGCAGCTCATAAAGCCTCTACTTTGTGGAAGTATAAAAGTTTAGAAGAGCGAATTGGTTATATGGAAAAAGTAAAAGCTTTGTTTGTTAAAAATGTGGATGTAATAGCTAAGGTTATTGCACGAGAAACGGGCAAGCCGCTATGGGAATCCACAGGAGAAGCTAAGGCCTTGGCTTCTAAAATTACTGTGACCATAGAGCATTCGCTAAAGTTAGTGCGCACAGAAAAGATAGAAAACATTTTACCTCAAGTTACAGGATTAACGCAGTTTAAACCACAGGGGGTGCTTGCGGTTATTGGTCCATTTAATTTTCCCGCGCATTTGGCAAACGGGCATATTATTCCCGCCTTACTTACAGGAAATACGGTTATTTTTAAGCCTTCAGAAAAAACTCCGGCCACGGCACAGATTTTAACAGAAATGTTTCATCAAGCAGGCTTACCCCAAGGAGTATTTAATTTGGTTCAAGGCCAAGCGCAGTTAAGCCAATCTTTAGTGGAGCACGAATTAGTAGATGGTGTTTTGTTTACAGGCTCTTATGATGTAGGGCTAAAAATAAAAAAACAATTATTAAATCATCCCAGCAAAATACTAGCTTTAGAAATGGGAGGCAAAAACTCTAGTTTAGTGTGGAAAGACACAAACATTAAAAAAGCCGTTTATGAAAACATAGTAGCTAGCTTTATTACTTCGGGACAAAGGTGCTCTTGCACTAGTCAAATTTTTATTCACGAATCGGTATATGATAAATTTACAGAGGCTTTTATAAAAGGCATTGCTAATATTAAAATCGGTCATTGGGCGGACCCGGTATTTATGGGCCCTTTAATTGATCAACAAGCAGTGAGCCGTCATTTAAGCGCGCAAAAACAAGCAGTGGCCGAAGGCGGGGAATTATTGCTACAAGGAAAGGCTTTAGAGTTACAACACAAAGGGCATTATGTAGGCCCAGCGGTTTTTGGTTTTTCAGAATATAAAAAAACTTCTGTATACCAAAACAGCGAATGGTTTTCCCCCCAAGTAAGTTTATACAAAGTTAAAGATTTTGATCAGGCCAGCTTTATAATTAATAGTTCTGGCTTTGGTTTAGTGGCGTCTTTATTTAGCAATGATGAAGTGTTACACAATAAAGCATTTTTAGATTGGAAGGTGGGCCTGTTAAATATTAATCGAGCAACCACGGGGGCTAGTTCTCGCCTTCCCTTTGGAGGTTTAGGTAAGTCGGGAAACCACAGGCCTTCGGCGCATTTTTCTGTACAATATTGCACCACTCCCGTAGCTTTATTAAAAAGCGATGATAGTTTTTTGGGGTCTAACATGACAGGATTTTCTTTTTAAACTAAGCAATTATTAATTATGCGCATATTTTTTTTAACTACAGTAAGTGTTTTTTTGTCTTTGGGCTGCACAAGGCAATTGCCTGATTTTTTTACCGAAAAAGAAAAGCAGGTTGTTGTAGATATTAAACCAGAACAAGGTTTTCACACCCTTAACGCAAATTTACAAAAACAATCTTTGGTTAGGTATCCTTTTATTTTTAAAGCCGTGGCTAAAATTACCAGCATGGATAAAAATGTGCGCCCAGGGGAGTATGTTGTTTCTAATAAATGGTCGTATTTAAAATTATTAAAAATTTTTAAACAGGGTTCGCGACGAAAAATAAACTTAACTATTCCAGAGGGATTTAATATTTTTCAAATTGCAGAGCTGCTAGAGCAAAAACAACTAGGCAAAGCTAAAGTATTTTTACAGCTATGCACAAGCACTAAATTTGTTAAACAAATTTTTAAAAAACATAGCCCCGAAAAACAATGGCCAACTAATATTTTTAGTTTAGAGGGGTATCTTTTTCCAGACACATATCATTTTTATAAATACGATTCTGAAAAAAGCATTATTAACACTTTAGTTGCAAAGTTTTTTTTTAATTATCAAAAACTGGCATTAAAAAAACATAGCAAGCTTAGCCGACACAAAGTTATTACTATGGCAAGCATTGTAGAAAAAGAAACCGGACAAGCCAAAGAAAGAGCTTTAATTGCGGGGGTATTTTTTAACCGCTTAAAAAAAGGAATGCGATTACAAACCGACCCCACTATTTTATATGGAATGTGGGTTAACGGATCTAAAAGCAATAATATTCGCAGAAAAGATATTTTAGCTTATACCAAATATAACACTTATCGCATTAAGGCTTTGCCCATAGGGCCTATTGCTAATCCGGGGACAAAGGCAATTCAAGCGGTTTTTTTTCCTAAAAAATCTAGCTTTTTATATTTTGTAAGTAAAAATAATGGAGAGCATGTTTTTACATCTACTTATCAAGAGCATTTAAAATATGTTCGTCAGTATCAATTGCGAAGAGCACGAAGAGCACGAAGAGTACCAAAAACACTTGCGCCAAAGTAAAAGTAGTTTTTTAAATTATTTTCTGTAAAGAAATACCAAAGAATTAGTGTCGTAATTAAAGTTATAAATACTTAAATGACCTTTTTGATTTTTATCAAAGCCCACCGAAACAATATCCAATACCCCATCATTGTTAATGTCACTGAGCGCTAAATTAGAGGATTGTGTAGCAAATTGAAAGTAACCATCGTGGGGGTCTTGTAATTTTACTTTTGATAACAGGGGTTGAGCGTTACGCTGTTTTACACCGTACACCTCTAAAAACAAACCTTGAGAAGTTTGAATTTTTACTATTTTTATAGGTTGCTTTGCAACAACCTTAGATATTAAAACACTAGTTACTTTTCGAAACGGCGAATTAATTAAACTATAAGCTTGTTTTTTTAAATCAGCATTAAAGGCCAACATAAAATTAAGGCTTAATATACCTAAGATAGCTAGGCTAAAAAGAATGTGTTTTTTAAAGGCTTTTAATTTATGCATATTATTAAGTGTGTTTTTAAACTTCAAATAGATATCGGTTTTTTAAGCCGTTATATTTAAGTTTTTTGTCGAAAGTATCGGTAGCTATACTCTAGTCCAGAGGCAACACTTAAAATACTGGCAATCCATAAAAGGGCGTATCCTAATGGAAAAAATAAAGAAGTAGAAAGTAGGGGGATATGTGTAAGGGCGTTATACATCCAACCTTTGCCGGTGCTTATATCTAAATATTGAGACGCGAGTAGCAGGGGAACCGAAACCATTTGCAAAGCTGTTTTAAGTTTACCTAATGGGCGAGCGAAAATAATAATTTGATTAGAGGCGGCAACACTTCTTAACCCTGCAATAAGCGCATTTCTCATTAATAAAACAATTAAAATCGCAGGGCTAATAAGGTGGTTATAGGTTAGGGCAAAAATGCAAACTTGCATTAAAACTTTATCGGCTAGGGGGTCCATTAATTTACCCAGCTGACTTTCTTCGTTAAACTTACGAGAAAGGTAGCCGTCTAGCCAGTCGGTTAAAGCGGTGGGAATAAATAAAAAAAAGGCTATCTGATAACCTTGAGCAGTGTTTAACAAAATAAAATAACCGATTAGGGGAGAGAGTATAATCCGTAAATAGGTGGCCATCATGGCAAAGTTGTATTTTTTTTTGTACATGTTATTTATATACAGTTATTTATGAAAAATAAAAAGTCTGGAAGTATCAAAAAAAATCTCCCTTTTTCCATGGGAGAAATTGTACCCTTGTTTATTGACTCTGTGGCCACTGGCGGCGCGGGAGTTGGTCGCTACGAAGGCTTTGTGGTTTTTACTCCTTTTACTTGTCCTGGAGACAATGCTTTGGTTCGCATTGTACGCATTAAAAAAAACTTTGCACAGGCCGAGCTAGTGAGTATAAAAAAGCCCGCAGACACCAGAATATCTCCAAAGTGTGTTGTGTTTCAAAAATGTGGAGGCTGTACTTGGCAGCATATTTCTTACAAAGAACAGCTACTGCAAAAACAACAGATTTTAGAATCAGCACTGAAGAAAAAAATACCACTTCCCTTAGAGGTGATAAAAAATATTGTACCTAGCCCCAAACAGTGGAATTACCGAAACCGCGTGCAGTTAAAAGTGGACCAAAAAGGAAACTATGGGTTTTATGAAAAAAAATCGCAAAGCTTAGTTAAAATTAAAGATTGCCCCATAGCAGACACGGCTTTGTTTCGAGAAATAGATAAATTTATTTTAAGCCTTACGGGCAAGGCTTTGCTAAACAGTAAGGCGTCGGCCACGCGAAAAAAGCAGCAACATCAAAAGGTAGAGGTGTATTTGTCTGAAGACAATAAAGTGCAATATCAGGTGGACAGCGTGCAATTACAAAAAAGTAAAAACACTTTTGCCCAAGTTAACCAAGGGGTTAATCAAATTCTTATTTGTAATGTATTAAAGCATTTAAAAACCCACATTATGCCCAATCAAACGGTGTATGATTTATACTGTGGGCATGGTAATTTTACTTTTCCCATAAGCAAGACACTTCAGCCAAAAGAAATTATTGGAGTAGAGTTAAGTTTAAGTGCTATACAAAGAGCTAAAAAAGAAGCCTTAGATAACAAACACGATAGAGTAAAATTTATTGCACAAGATGTTCAACAGTTTTTACAAGAGTGCACAAAGCTTAATGGCCCAGTATTGTTAGACCCCCCTAGAATTGGCTGTGACCAAGGAGTGCTGCATTCTTTAAGAGAGTTAAAACCTTCTGTAATTTTTTATATTAGTTGTAATCCACAAACTTTGGCTAGAGATTTAGAAATTATAAATGGAACAGACGCGCTTTACAAAACTATATTAGTGCAAGCTTACGATATGTTTCCCCAAACAGACCATGTAGAAAGTTTAGTGATTTTAAAATTACAAAACTAATATTTAAAAAAAATTTTTTAATACAATAAAAGGTGGGGGTGTAAATACACCCCCTTATGGGAAAAGGATAAATAATAAGCCGGATTTTGTTGCCTTTTAAGTCCATACGCTTAAAAGTGTTCTGCCATTCATCTAGAAAAACCATTGCTGATTTTTTCATGCGGTCTACCCGAAGATTTTGCGCTAGTTACGCTCAGGCATCTTCCTATTTAACCTTGCTACGCACAGAGTTTAGCTGTTTTCACTCTGGTCACTTTTTAAAAGGAACTTCCCCTGATAAATACAAACGCGCCAGACATTCTTTCTGTTCCACTGGTCCTCACCTTTCGGTGGAAGGCCGTTAGCCTTTGTGCCACTATTTGTAGTCCGGACTTTCCTCCCCTTGCTCAAAAAGAGCAAAGAGCGACAGAATTTTTATCCTCCGGGTTACTAAATAACACACTTTAAGGGCTTTGCAATTTTTTTGTTATTGTAAAGTAATGCCAAAAGGCCTTTCTGCTTTAACAGAAAATTTTGGCAAACTGCGTCCTTTTTTAGAGAAAAAGCTAATTTTTTTAATTAGCCATTCAGAACTCATGTGTAAAAAATAAGCATTTTTTAAAAAAATGGATTTATTTTTAAAGTGGCTGCCTTTGGTTTTTTTTATCTGAGAAATGGGAATGAAAATGGGATCAATAAAATTAATATTTTTAGAAACATTACATAAAGCGGTTAACCTCATTTCTATAGGGTCACCACTAAAACTAACATTGCTAGAGTGTAACACTAACTGCAAGTGCGAGTAATGTTCGCACACTAAATTACTAACGGAGCTATCCATGCTAATGTGCCCTAAGTAAAGCTGTAGCCCATTTTGTTTTTCTGTAACATAGGCTCGGTCCACAAGGCTTTGTTGTTCAAATACCTCGGGGTGAATAGAAACCAATTTGGATAAATCAAAGTGCGAGCTAACAGAGGCCAATTGTCTTTTTGGTTTTGTAAAATTGTTGTAAACCACACCATTCCAAGACTCGTGGCCTTGAAAAACGCCAAAGCTCCACAAGCCTATTGTGGTCATGGCAGCAACACTATATTTAAGGCACTTGTTCATAGCAGGCTTTTCGGCACATCACGAAAAAAAATAAAACGGCCTTATTTTTGCGCTAGCTCGACAAAGGTCCTAACCATACAACCCGTTGCCGCCTTGGCAGGGGAATATTTTACACGATTGGCCGAGTTCCAAGCCGTTCCTGCAATATCAAAATGAGCCCAGGGAATGTTTTTATCCACAAAGTAAGATAAAAAAGCTGCCGCGGTAGAACTGCCTGCGCCACGAGAGGAAGATATGTTTGCTAAATCGGCAAATTGCCCCTTCATATCTTGGCGATGAAAGTTATCCAAAGGCATATGCCAAACTTTTTCTCCGGCAAGCTTTGCAGCGCTTTGAATTTTTTGCACCACTTTTTTATCATTACTAAAAACACCGGTATAAATATTTCCCAAAGCAACCAGTATTGCTCCTGTTAAGGTGGCTACATCATAAATGGCTTTTGGATTTAATTCGCAAGCGTAATTTAAAGCATCCATTAA
The DNA here is from genome assembly GCA_015163855.1 of Pseudobdellovibrionaceae bacterium. NCBI lineage: Bacteria > Pseudomonadati > Bdellovibrionota > Bdellovibrionia > Bdellovibrionales > Pseudobdellovibrionaceae > Pseudobdellovibrionaceae bacterium. Next base: position 727 of record JAAOIK010000008.1, on the reverse strand, counting down.
AATTAAGCGTCCTTCTGCATCGGTATTTAATACCTCTACTGTTTTTCCGGACCGCGCGGTAATAATATCACCGGGTTTTATAGCGTCGCGACTAACTAAATTTTCCGAACTAGGAACTAGCCCAACAACATTCACTTTTAAATTTAATTTTGCAATAGCAAGCATGGCCCCAATAACATTGGCCCCTCCACACATATCGTATTTCATATCTTGCATTCCTGCCGAAGGTTTAATAGAAATTCCACCGGCATCAAAAGTTAAACCTTTTCCAACAAACACAACGGGCTTTTTACTTTTAGCTGCGCCTTTATATTCCATAATAATAAAGCGAGGGTCTTGAGAGCTTCCTTGTGTTACCGCCAGTAAGCCACCCATTTTTTCTTTTTTTATGCGCGCTTTATCCCATGTAGAAACTTTTAACTTAGTATTTTTTGCAGCCTTAGTAACTTCGTTTGCTAATATAGTTGGTGTCATGTGGTTACCAGGTTGATCGCCTAAGTATTTAGAAAAATTAATACAGCTAGATAAAATATTTGCTGTTTCTATAGATTTAACAATTACTTTATTTTGCAAAGCTTTTGTGTTGGTAATATTTAAGGGCATGTCTTTTGGAAGTGTTGTTTTTTCTTTATGCATTAAGGGTTGGTAAGACATTAACCCCCATGCCTCTAAAAATGCGGTTAATTGGCTTTTATAATTTTTATGTAAACCCATCCAATTATTTAAG